>NZ_JAILWL010000012.1 GCF_025698965.1 Roseibium sp. | reverse complement strand
TGACCGGAATGTTCATCCGGAAGATCGCCTTGGCGAACAGGTGGTTGGCCGAGGCCGATCCGGTGCCGTTCACATTCGCGAATTTGACGACGAAGTCGTTGACGCCTTTGATCTGTTTCATTTTGCGCCTCCCAGATCGGGGGCCGCCTTGGCCGTGTTGTAAAAGAACATCTGCATATCCCACGCCGCGGTCGGGCAGCGTTCCGCACAAAGTCCGCAATGAAGGCAGACATCCTCGTCCTTCACCAGTACCTTGCCTGTGGGCAGTTTCTCGGAGACGTAAATCGGTTGTTCCTTGTTGGTGGCCGGAACCAGAAGCTTTTTCCTCAGTTCCCGTTCCGGCGCATTTTCAACAAAACTGATGCAGGTTGTCGGGCAGATGTCCGTGCAGGCATCGCATTCGATGCAATTGTTTGCGGTGAACACGGTCTGTGCGTCACAGTTCAAACAGCGCTCGGCCTGCTGAAAGGCGGTTTCCAGATCGAAACCGAGTTCAACTTCCAGGGTCCGGCTTTTCAAGGCCTTGTCCAGTTCGACCAGTGGCACCGCTTCGCGTTTGTCGTCGACCGGTTCGCTGTCGTAACTCCACTCGTGAATGCCCATCTTCTGACTGACAAGGTTCACATGGGGCGCCGGGCGGACTTTCAGGTCTTTGCCCTGGCAATAGAGGTCAATGGAAACGGCAGCCTGGTGACCGTGAGCAACAGCAGTGATGATGTTTTCCGGACCGAAAGCCGCGTCACCGCCGAAGAAGACATCGGGCCGTGTCGATTGCAGGGTCAGTGAATCGAGCAGTGGCAGTCCGCGGCTGGAGAAATGCACGCCTGTCGATGCTTCGATCCAGGGAAAGGCGTTTTCCTGCCCGATCGCGATCAACACGTCATCGCAAGGAACGAAGACGGGGTCTTCGCCAGTCGGAACCAGTTCCCGCCGATTGTCCTTGTGGTAGACAGCCTTGACCTTTTCGAAGCTCATGCCGACGAGCTTGCCACCTTCGATGACAAATTCCTTCGGGACGTGGTTGTCGAGGATCGGGATGCCTTCGTGAATGGCGTCTTCCTTTTCCCATTCCGAAGCCTTCATGTCGGCGAAAGGCGAGCGGACGATGACCTTGACTTCTTCCCCGCCGAGACGGCGCGATGTGCGGCAACAGTCCATCGCCGTGTTGCCACCACCGAGCACGATCACTTTCTTGCCGACGGATTTAACATGTTCAAAGGCAACATTGGCGAGCCAGTCGAGCCCGATATGGATGTTCTTGTCGCCCTCCTTGCGACCGGGAAGATCCGGCAGATCACGCCCGCGCGGTGCGCCGGTGCCGATGAAAACCGCGTCGTAGTTCTTGTCGAGCACGCTTTGAAGGCTGTCGACGAATGTGTTGAACGTAGCAGCGATGCCGAGGTCGAGCACATAGCCAACCTCTTCATCCAGCACAGTCTCGGGAAGTCGGAAGGATGGAATTTCCGAGCGCATGAAGCCACCGCCCTTGGCCTGAGCATCGAAGAGATGCAGCTCGTATCCAAGGGGGGCCAGATCACGTGCCACGGTCAGCGAGGCGGGGCCACCACCGATCAGGGCGATCTTTTTTCCGTTGGGGTTGCCGGGCTTCGGCAATCGATTGGAAATGTCATCCTTGTGGTCTGCCGCAACACGTTTGAGACGGCAGATGGCGACTGGCTCCTCTTCGACCCGTCCGCGCCTGCAGGCGGGTTCGCAGGGCCTGTCGCAGGTTCGCCCGAGCACGCCGGGAAAGACATTGCTCTCCCAATTGATCATGTAGGCATCGGTGTAGCGCTGTTGCGCGATCAACCGAATGTATTCCGGAACAGGCGTGTGCGCCGGGCATGCATACTGACAATCGACAACCCGATGGAAATATTCCGGGTTGCTGGTATCTGTCGGTTTCAAGCCAGCCTCCTCTCAAGCCGGTAAACCAGTGTACGTCGGTATACATTGAATTTTATTATGTACCTGTTTGTAAAGTCTCGAGTTTTAAAATGAATGTTATTTAATGAAATATACTGAATTACCTTTCGCCTTCTAAAATGGCGAACTGGCTCAATTGCTGTGTTTGCGGAGATTGCTGCGGGATTTAATTGTGATGCGAAGGCGAACATACCGGTTTGCCTTCGGTCGTCATAATTGCAAAAAAAAGAAACGCCGGACGGTGTGAGCCGTCCGACGTCAAAATCCGATTCTGAAGCTGTGTTCTCAATCGAGGACTTCGGTCACCGCTCGTAGCGTCTTTTCAACGACAGCATCGGCTTCAATTTCCGTCAGGCACAGCGGTGGCGCGAAGCCCAGGATGTCTCCTTGCGGCATAGCCCTGGCTATCACACCGTGGCCGAGCAGCGCAGCGGCGATGGACGGGCCTACTTTTTCAGAGGCGTCGAAGAATACCCGGTCGTCCTTGTCCTTGACGAATTCGACGGCGCACAGCATGCCTTCGCCGCGCACTTCGCCAACCTTGGGATGGTCTGCAAGGGCTGCCCTCATGGCCTTGTTCAGGTAAGCGCCGGAAGTTCCGGCATTCTTGACAAGCCCAAGGCGGTCGATCAGCTCAAGGTTGGCAACGCCTGCTGCGGCGCCGATCGGATGGGCCGAATAGGTCCAGCCATGGCCGATGGGACCGTTTTCGTCCGTCCCCTGTTCCAGCACTTTCCAGACTTTGTCGGATATGATCGATCCGGAAAGGGGCGCATAGGCAGAGGTCAGGCCTTTCGCAATGGTGATGATGTCAGGCTCCATCCCGTAGTGGTCCGAGCCGAACATGCTGCCGAGCCTTCCGAACCCGGTGACGACCTCATCGGCAATCAGCAGAATGTCGTGTTTCTTCAATACTGCCTGGATCGCATTCCAATAGCCTTCAGGTGGCGGCACGATGCCTCCGGTTCCAAGAACAGGTTCGCCGATAAAGGCTGCAATCGTGTCGGCGCCTTCACGCTCGATCAATGCGTCAAGTTCGGCCGCGCAATGGTCGGAGAACTGCTGTTCGGACATTGAGGCATCGCCTCGGCGGTAATAGTAAGGCGCATCCGTGTGAATAACCTGCGCTAGCGGCAGATCGAATTTCTTGTGAAACAGTTCAAGACCAGTCAGTGATCCGGTTACCAGACCGGAACCGTGGTATCCACGCCACCGGGAGATGATCTTCTTCTTTTCCGGCCGTCCGAGAATATTGTTGTAGTACCAGACGAGCTTGACGTTGGTTTCGTTGGCATCTGAACCCGACAGGCCGAAATAGACGTGGTTCAAATGTGCTGGCGCCCGGTCGGCAATCATCTTGGCAAGTGTGATGGACGCTTCGGTGCCGTGACCGACATAAGAGTGATAGTAGGCGAGTTCTCGGGCCTGTTCGGCAATTGCTTCGGCAATTTCCTGGCGGCCATAACCGACATTGACGCAGTAAAGGCCGGCAAAGGCATCCAGCAGCTGCACCCCTTCGCGATCTCGAATGTAAACGCCTTCGCCACCTTTAATGATGCGATTGGGCGCTTCGCTGCGGGCGAACTGGCCAAGATGTGTGGAGGGATGAAAAAAGTGGTCGTGATCCCACTGGTCCAGATGATCGTTTCTCAACATGCGGTTTTCCTTTTGATAATATCAGGCCCAGTCACGGCACACATATTTAACGTCGGTGAAAGCTTCCAGCCCCAGGCGTGAGCCTTCGCGGGCAAGTCCGGATTGTTTCATGCCGCCAAAGGGGATCGGAGCACCGGTGACCTTGGTGCGGTTAACGGCAACCATCCCGAATTGCAGGGACCGGCTGGCACGGTAGATACGACGCGGATCCTGGGTGTGAACATAGGCAACCAGTCCGTACTCCGTGTCGTTGGCACGGTTTAGAACCTCATCTTCCGTGTCAAAGGGAGCGATCGCGGCAACGGGTCCAAAGGTCTCTTCGCTCATGATCCGGGCATCCACCGGAACATCGGCGAGAACAGTCGGCTGATAAAAGAGCGGTCCGGCGTCATGACGCTTGCCACCGGTCAGAAGCCTGGCGCCGCGGGCGATCGCATCTGCAACATGCTCTTCCTGCTTTTCAATCGCCTTGTCATTCATGAGAGGACCGATTTCAGGGTCGACAAGACCCGGTCCGACAGTGAGACATGACGTTCTTTCGGCTAGGCGTAGACAGAATTCCTCGTAGACCGGCCGTTCGACAAAGAAGCGGTTCGCCCCCAGACAATCCTGACCGGATGTCGCGAATTTGGCCTTGATCGCTTCGTCGACTGCCTGGTCCAGATCGGCGTCCTGGAAAACAATAAAGGGAGCATGTCCTCCCAGTTCGAGCACCAGTCGCTTCACGGTACTTGCGGCCTGGCCGTAGAGCAGTTTGCCGATGCCGGTCGAACCTGTGAAGGAGACCGCCCGGACCCTCGGGTCTTTCATCCAGGCGCCGACCACGGTTGCAGCGTCTCCCGTAACAATGTTGAAAACGCCTTTAGGAAAGCCCGCGCGTTCAGCCAGTTCGGCTAGCGCAAGCGCCGAAAAGGGCGTTTCACCCGAAGGATGTGCCACCACCGTACAACCTGCCGCAAGCGCAGCGGCTGCCTTTCTCGTGAGCATTGCGGACGGGAAATTCCACGGTGTGATCAGTGCGGCAACCCCGACAGGTTCGCGCCAGACTTCAACTTCCGCATCCGGTAAGTGGGATGTGACATTTTCGATGTTGGGTCGCTTTGCCTCTTCGGCATAGAACTCGACGAAGGAAGCTCCATAATCGATTTCACCTCGGGCTTCCGATATCGGTTTTCCCTGCTCAAGCGTCATGATTAGAGCCAGATCCTCCTTGTGCTGCAGGATCAGCTCGAACCAGCGTCTCAAGATTGCTGATCGGTTCTGTGGCAACAATGAAGACCAATTGGGAAACGCGGCTTGCGCAGCGTCGACGGCCTGCAAGCTCTCGGTTGACGACATGGCGGCAATTTCGCCGAGGACAGAGCCATCTGCCGGATTCGTGACGGAAATCCTTGTCGAAGGCCGGCCGGGGACCCAGCTGCCGTCGATGTAGCTGTCCTGGCGTAGCAGCTCTGGTAGGGACAATGCCCAATCTGTTTCCTTCAGGGCGCGTTTAGCGACAGACATGGCAATCCTCGTCAAGTTGATGAATTGCCTGAAATGTAGTCTCGGAAGGGGAGAGGAAACTGATGAACCGGCAGCGCCATGCAGAAGATTCTTCTGCATTTTCGTCCGATAGCAGTCAGTTCTTCTCATCCGTTGCGGACAGCAGAAGGGAGATGGGAGGCGTTGCGGAGATCTTGACCGGTTTGGTGACGATGTAGGTGAAGTAGCGTGCAAGCCCGGTGCCCGAGCCGAGCAGTTCGTCGATCAAGGCCTGGTAGGTGTCGACGTTGTGCGTAACCACCTGTAAAAGGTAGTCAAATCCGCCGCCGATCGCCCAGCAAGCGGTGATCTCGTCGTAACGTGCGATTGCAGCTTCGAATGTCTGGAAGGTTTCTGCCCGGTGGTTTTCCAGTTCGGCCATGACAAAGGCCGAGACGTGCGGTGCGATGAGCTTGAGTTCCACTTCTGCGTGGTATCCGGAAATGATCCCTGCTTTTTCAAGACGCTTCAGCCGTTCCCAGCATGGAGTTGCAGACAGGTTGACCTTTTCCGCAAGAGCGGCTTTGGACATTCGGCCTTCTTTCGTGAGAAGGGCGAGTATCTTGATATCGCGGTCGTCAAGTTTGATAGCAGCCATGGATACCATCAATGGGCCAGCGCTATAGGCTTGTCAATTGTCCCGAAAAAGGCCATCAATAAATCATGACAATATGGCCCCCAAGACCGGAAGATCTCAAACGTCCGGCATACCGTTCATTGGCGGAAGCGGTAATCCGCGCGGTGGAAGCCGGAGATCTGCGCAACGGCGACAGGTTGCCGACGCATCGTGACCTTGCCTATGACCTGAATATCAGCGTCCAGACCGTCAGCCGCGCTTATGACGAGTTGATCCGTCGGGGGTTCATTGCCGGTGAAGTCGGGCGGGGCACCTTTGTCCGCCTGGAGCGCAACGACACGAAGACCCCCTTTCTTCCAGACCGGCAGCAGGGCGAATTGATCGACTGTTCGATGCTGAAACCGGTTTTTGAGACCCTGCATTCAGAGGCGATGTGCGAAGCACTTGCTGCCTTGAGTGTCGATATGCCCCAATCGGTGATCTCGTCTTTTCGCCCCCTGGGTGCGCTGCGCCGGTATTCCGAACCTTCCTTTGCCTGGCTGGAGCTTTGCGGGCTGCGGCCACATGCACAAAGTCTCTTGCTGACCAACGGCAACACTTCGGCCATGACGGTTGCCCTCATGACCGTGGCCAATCCAGGCGATCTGATCCTGACCGAGGAGCTTGGTCATCACACATTGAAGCCTTTGACGCGCTACCTCGGTCTCCGTTTGCGCGGTCTGACGATCGATGAGGAAGGCATTGTTCCTGCCTCCTTTGTCCGTGAATGCGAAAAGGAAAGTGTGAAGGCGCTTTACCTCATGCCGACCGGCCTCAATCCAACTGCGACGCTGATGTCTGAGACGCGGCGGGCGGAAATCGTTGAAATTGCCCGCGCAAAAGATGTGCTGATCATTGAGAACGATGCCTGGGGGCCGTTGCAGCCGGAGCGTCCGGTGCCGATTGCGGCCATTGCGCCCGAGCGGACTTTCTATTTCACCAGCCTGACCAAATGCATCATGGCCGGTCTGCGGTTTGGGTTTCTCGTCGTTCCGGAAGCTTACGAGGCAGCAGCATCTAACCGTCACCTGGTGACAAACTGGATGGTGACGGCACTTATGGCAGAAATCGGCACGCGTTGGATAACTGACGGAACCGCGCAACGGCTCTGTGGCTGGCAGAGTGTCGCTTTAGCGGAACGAAACCGACTTGCGCGCAAAATTCTGGCAGGGATTCCATTCCACGGAACCGAGACCGGCATGCATATCTGGCTGCCGCTGCCGGCGCCGTGGACCGAGGAAGGGTTCGTGGCGCATGCGACCCGCAAAGGCGTTGCCGTTGGCCCGGGGTCGACTTTCATGACATCCGACATCAATCCCATGGTCGGAGTGCGCATCTGTCTCGGTGGCGTTAACGTATCCGAACTCGAAACCGGCCTCACCATCATCTCGCGCCTTATCCGGAGCCAGCCGGAGCCAGCTCTCCTTAGCTAGGGGATCCTCAATCGGTAGCAAGACCGGGCCGGTCACAAGCGTGACCGGACAGGGGATTTGTCTGTCGATCACAAAAATTGTCATGATTTTATATTTGGATTGACTATTTATTGTCTCTGTTTCAGTTTCTAAAAATCATAACAATATGGGGAATGACCGGAAATACCGACCTGAAGCGTCGGTGACTTCGGGTCGACAATTGCAATCCTGGCTGCGCTGCCAAGGCGGTATTCGGCCGGGTGAGTGAAACTGGAGGAGAAATCCAAATGAAGTCGAACATTCAAAAACTCCTTGGGACTGCAGCAGCAGTGACCTTTCTGGTGGCCGGTGCAGGGACGGCCAATGCCGATAAATGGAAATATGCGTTCGAAGAGTCGCTGACTGAGGTGCAGGGCGTCTACGCGCAGAAATTCAAGGAAGAAATCGAAAAGAATTCCGATCACACGGTTCAACTGTTCCCGTATGGCACGCTTGGGGAATCGGCAGATATCATGGAGCAGGCGCAGGCCGGTATTCTGCAATTCGTTGACCAGTCGCCCGGGTTCACCGGAGCCCTTATTCCGGAAGCGCAGGTGTTTTTCGTGCCCTACCTGCTGCCGACCGATCAGGATCATCTCGGCCGCTTCTACAAGCAGAGCAAGGCGATCAATGAGGATTTCACGAAGCTTTACAGCCAGCAGGGTCTGGAACTTCTGGTGATGTTCCCGGAAGGCGAAGTGGCGATGACCACCAAGTCGCCGGTGACCAGTTGTGAGGATCTGAACGAAGTCAAATTCCGAGTCATGACCAATCCGTTGCTGGTTGAATCCTACAAGGCATTCGGTGCAACACCGACACCGCTACCTTGGGGAGAAGTCTATGGCGGCCTGCAGACCAACATCATCCAGGGTCAGGAAAACCCCACCTTCTTCCTTTATTCCACCAAGATCTACGAAGTGACGGATCACATCACTTATGCAGGTCACAACAACTTCACCACGGCGGTGATGGCCAATAAGGATTTCTTCGACGGTCTGAGCGAGGCAGATCAGAAAGTCGTCAATGATGCCGCGGCAACGGCCTACGACTTCATCGTCGATTACCAAAAAGGTCTGGCGGAGCAGGAACTTAAGAAGATCATGGATGCCAAGCCGGAAATGACGGTGACTGTTCTGAGCGAAGAACAGCGTGCTTGTTTCAAGGAAGCTGCAGGAGCTGTTGAAGCCAAGTTCATTGAAATGACCGGTGACAGCGGTAAAGCCATCCTGGAACAGCTGAAAGCCGATCTCGAAGCGACCAAGGACTGATACGGGCGCAAGAGGTCCGGAGGCGGTGACGTCTTCGGACCCTTGTTCTGCCTGGTGGGAGGATATTGTGGACGTTTCGGAAAAGCACGACCCGCACGCATCGACGTTGCCGGGCATTCTGGGTGTGATTGACACTGTCGTAAGCCGTCTGGAATCCGCCATGCTGGCAGCTGGTGTGCTGCTTATGGCACTCAACACCGTTGCCAACGTTGTGGGAAGGTTTCTGCTTCAGCACAGTCTGTTCTTCACTGAGGAGCTGAACCGGATCCTGATCATCCTGATCACATTTGCCGGCATCAGTTACGCTGCCCGTCAGGGCCGTCATATCCGCATGTCGGCAATTTACGATGCCTTGCCGCCGGGAGCGCGCAAACCTCTGATGGTGCTGATTGCGACAACGACTGCCGTGGCGATGTTTGCGCTGTGTTATTTTTCGATAGGTTACATCTCGAAAGTCGCCAATTCTGGCCGTGTGCTGCCCGCCTTGCAGATCCCCGTCTTCTGGATCTTCCTGTGGGTTCCGGTCGGCTTTTTCATGACCGCCCTGCAATACGCCCTGACAGCCATCAAGAACGTCGTCGCAAACGACATTTATCTCTCCACCCAGGTGCTTGAGGGATATGACGACGACGAGCTGGAAGTTTAGGAGGGCGCTGGCATGGCTTTGACTATCTTTCTGATAATGCTGGTCCTTCTTCTTCTCGGCTTTCCGATGATGATCCCGTTGCTGGCTGCAACATTCGTTGGCTTCTTCATGATGTTCGGCGATTTCAGCAAGATGGATTTCATGGTTCAGCAGATGATGGCAGGCATTCGTCCAGCATCGCTGATTGCCGTCCCGATGTTTATTCTGGCGGCGGATATCATGACCCGTGGCCAATCTGCCAACAGGCTCATCGACATGGTCATGAAATTCGTTGGCCACGTCAAAGGCGGGCTTGCGGTCAGCACCGCAACGGCCTGTACCTTGTTCGGGGCAGTGTCCGGGTCGACGCAGGCAACGGTGGTTGCCGTCGGCTCGCCGCTGCGTCCGCGCATGCTGAAGGCCGGGTACAAGGATTCCTTCGTGCTGGCGTTGATCATCAATGCCTCCGACATTGCCTTCCTCATTCCACCATCCATCGGCATGATCATCTACGGAGTGGTGTCCAGCACGTCGATTGCGGAACTTTTCATCGCGGGCATCGGACCTGGCCTGCTGCTTCTTGTCCTGTTTTCCGCCTACAGCATCATCTACGCGACCATCAAGAATGTGCCGACAGAACCCAAGGCCAGCTGGGGTGATCGATTTCAGTCGATCCGAAAGGCTGTCTGGCCATTGGGTTTTCCTGTCATCATTGTCGGCGGCATTTATGGTGGTGTTTTCAGTCCGACCGAAGCTGCTGCAGTCTGCGTGCTTTACGCGGTGGTCCTGGAATTCGTGATCTTCAGATCCCTGCAGCCATCGGAGATCTATACGATCGCAAAATCGACAGGGTTGATCACGGCAGTGGTGTTCATCCTCGTCGGTGCCGGCGCGGCGTTCTCATGGGTGATATCCTTTGCAGAAGTCCCGCAACAGATCCTGGCGGCTGTCGGGGTTGCCGACATGGGGCCGAAAGGTGTTCTGGCGGTCATATCCATCGCCTTTTTTGTTGGATGCATGTTTGTCGACCCGATCGTGGTCATTCTGATCCTGGTGCCGATCTTCGCGCCGGTGGTCAAAACCGTGGGTCTCGATCCGGTGCTGGTTGGAACCATCATCACGCTCCAGGTCGCCATCGGTTCGGCAACTCCGCCTTTCGGCTGTGACATCTTCACCGCCATCGCAATCTTCAAGCGGCCGTATATCGAAGTCATTCGGGGAATATTCCCGTTCACGGTCATCCTTCTGGCTGTATCGGCGTCGCTGATTTTCTTCCCACAAATCGCGCTGTTTCTGCGTGACCTTGCATTCCGATGAGGGGACAATTTGATGTTTGACAGAATGATTGTTGCCTTCGACGGATCCGAAGGTTCGAAAAAAGCGTTGAAACTTGCAGCCGGATTGCAGAAGTCCTGCGGTGGCGAACTGCATATCCTGACGATCTACAGGCATCACTCGCTGCTGGAAGCGTCCATGTCGATGGTGCGGCCGGAAGAACCTGTGGTTCTTGATGATGCCATGCGGGACCATGCCAAGGAAATTGCCGAGGAAGCCAAGCAGATTGCCGATAACGAAGGTGCCGGAAAGGTTCGGGCCTTTGTGAAAAGCGGTCAGCCGGCACGGACAATCGTCAAATTTGCCCAGGATCACGATGCCGATCTTATCGTTGTCGGCAGTCGGGGTATCGGCGATGTGGAAGGGTTTCTTCTAGGCAGTGTGTCCCACAAGGTAACGAGCCTGGCTGCCTGCCCGGTTCTGGTTGTTTAGCGTGTCAGGCCGCCTGTCGGCGGTATGGAATTTTGGAGCTTCCTCTTCATGAACTCGAGCCACGTTTCACTGTCTCCCAGAGTGCCCGAATTCGAACATCGTGGCCGCCATGCCAGATTTGGCTTGATAGCACTTGCGACCGATCTGACAAGTGAGCGCGACCTGTTCCGGATATTGTCGGGTGACGGTGTATCCATTCATGCAACACGGGTTGCCTTCGAAAACCCGACGACACCGGAAAATCTACGCAAAATGGCGCCGCATCTGACCGCAGCCGCGGACCTCATTGCACCTGGAGAGGAACTCAAGGCGGTTTGCTACAGTTGTACCGCGGCCTCGGTCATGATTGGCGATGAGGAGATTGCAGCTGCCATCAAGCTTGCGCGCCCCGGCGTTCCGGTCGTGACACCGACCGCGTCCGCGCGCATGGCGTTGACGGCGTTGGGAGCGCGGCGAATTGCCGTTCTGACACCTTATCTTGAAAAGACCTCGCGGCCAATGGAAGCCTATTTCACCGAGGCTGGGTTCACGGTCACGCGTATGCACTGTTTCGGCGTCGAGGACGATCGTGACATGGCACGCATTACGGTATCGTCGATTGTCGAGGGGGCTCTGGCTGCTGATACGGACGATGCCGAAGCACTGTTCGTATCCTGTACGGCCCTACAGGCGGTCGATGCGATTGCAGAAATCGAACGCCGGACCGGAAAGCCGGTCGTTACTTCAAATCAGGCCAGCGCATGGGTCATGTCCAATGTCGCCGGATTGCCGAACCATCGCCCATCTGGATATGGTCGATTGTTCGACCAGCCACTTGCCAATTTCACTCTCGGAGAGGCCGTGTGACAGAAGCGCCATTTGTAACAGCAGAGCAGGTCGCCGCAGCAAGGGAGGCAATTTCGCCTTCCCTCCGCATGACACCTGTCAATCAGTCCCAATCGCTTTCTGGAATTGCCGGAGGTCCGGTTCACTTGAAACTGGAACACACGCAGATAACCGGCAGTTTCAAATTGCGCGGGGCCACAAATGCAGTTGCCCGGCTGACGGACGAGCAGAAGGCCAGAGGCGTTGTCGGGGTTTCCACGGGCAATCACGGTCGGGGTCTTGCCTATGCGGCGAGCGCGGCCGGTGTGCGATGCGTCATCTGCATGTCCAGCCTTGTACCGCAAACCAAGATTGACGGGATCCGGTCTCATGGCGCTGAAGTGCGTATCATCGGCCGGTCGCAGGATGAGGCGCAGGAAGAAGTGGATCGTCTGGTGAAGGAAGAGGGCATGACAATGATCCCGCCTTTCGATCACCCGGATATCATCGCCGGACAGGGAACACTCGCGCTGGAAATTCTGGATGAGGTGCCTGATGTCGCAACCCTGCTGGTGCCGGTTTCCGGAGGTGGACTGATTTCAGGCGTGGCTGCAGTCATCAAGGCCAGGAAACCGGACGCCAAGGTGATCGGCATTTCCATGGAACGTGGCGCGGCCATGTATGAGTGCCAGAAGTCAGGGAAGCCTGTGCTTGTGAAGGAGCTTCCAACACTTGCGGACTCGCTTGGCGGCGGGATCGGTCTCGACAATCGCTTGACCTTCGCAATGACACGAGATCTCGTTGATGATCTGGTGTTGGTCAGTGAAGCCGAAATTGCCGCTGCGATAAGGCACATTTACTGGCAGGAGCGTCAGATCGTCGAGGGTTCCGGGTCCGTGGGAGTGGCTGCGCTCCTTACAGGCAAGATCAAAAGTTCCGGACCGGTCGTGGCGATCCTGAGCGGAGGCAACATCGACATGAGCCAGCATTACCGCATCGTCTCGGGCGAAGATGTCGATGTTACAAAAGAGGCGGATTGAGATGGCGGATATCAATATTCTGACAGAAGCCGATCTGCGGGCAGCAGTTCCGCTGGATCTTGATGCCATTGAATGCGTCGAACAGGGTTTTGCAGCCTTGGCGACGGGCGAAGTGGTTATGCCGCCGATCCTGTCGCTGGAAGTTGCCAAGTATAATGGCGAAGTCGACGTGAAGACCGCCTATGTTCCCGGGATCGACAGTTTCGCCATCAAGATATCTCCAGGCTTTTTCGACAATCCGAAACTTGGCCTGCCCAGCACGAGTGGGTTGATGGTGCTGTTTTCGTCCAAGACCGGCATGGTGGAGGCGCTGCTGCTGGATAATGGTTATCTGACCGATGTTAGGACAGCCGCTGCAGGAGCAGTCGCCGCACGCCATCTCGCCAGACAGGATGCATCTACTGCCTGCATCTTAGGTGCCGGAACCCAGGCCCGTTTGCAACTGAAGGCGCTTTCTCTCGTCCGTCCGATCAGCCGGGCAACAATCTGGGCACGGGACCTCGAAAAGGCGGAAAAATCGGCGCGCCGGATTGAGGACGAACTCGGGATTTCAATGACGGCCATGGCGGACCCTGCTGAAGCCGTGTTCAAGGCCGATGTGGTAATCACGACAACGCCGTCGAGATCCCCTGTACTGAAAGCGGATTGGTTGCGCCCGGGTCAGCATGTCACGGCCATGGGTTCCGATCAGCACAACAAGAATGAACTCGCACCGGACTGCCTTGCCCTGGCCGATGTTTATGTTCCGGACCGGTTGTCGCAGACGCGTGAACTGGGAGAGTTGAGGTCTGCCATCGAAGCAGGTTTGTTCCAGGCGGATGTGGAGTTTGCCGAGTTAGGCGACCTGGTTGCCGGAAAATCTGTCGGCCGCAAAAACGACAGTGACATCACCATTGCCGATCTAACAGGAACCGGTGTTCAGGACACCGCAATAGCCACATATGCCCGCATGCGGGCAGCCGCGCAGGATGCCGGTACCATTTTCAGGAACTAAGGGATGAATGAAATCGTGACAGGGTCCGGTCTAGAGGCCCGCGAATTGCCGTTCAGCCGCGAAGAGTTTGCGCAGCGATTGGAAAAGACACGGCGTGCCATGGCCAAAGCCGGTGTTGAGGTTCTGATCGTTTCAGATCCCTCGAACATGTGCTGGCTGACGGGCTATGACGCCTGGTCGTTTTATGTCCACCAGTGTGTTGTTGTCGGGCCGCAAGGCGACCCCGTCTGGTTCGGTCGGGGGCAGGATGGCAATGGGGCTGCACGCACCACTTATCTGAGCGAAACGGACATTATCGGATATCCGGATCACTACGTTCAATCGACCGAACGCCATCCGATGGATTACCTGTCGGCACGGATTACAGATCTCGGTTGGTCAAACCTGTCCATCGGCGTGGAGATGGACAATTACTGGTTCTCCGCTGCGGCCTTCGCCTCGTTGCAGAAGAACCTGCCAAATGCCCGATTTAGCGATGCAACCGCACTCGTCAATTGGCAGCGTGCGGTGAAATCGGAGCGCGAACTGGGCTATATGCAAAAGGCTGCCCGTCTGGTCGAGCGCATGCATAACGTCATTTTCGAAAACTGCGTGCCCGGTTACCGGAAATGCGATCTCGTCGCCGATATTTATGAGGCCGGTCTTCGGTTCGATGCAGAGCGCGGTTTCGGTGGCGATTATCCTGCCATCGTTCCGCTGTTGCCATCGGGGGAAGCAGCTGGCGCGCCGCATCTGACGTGGGACGACAAACCGATGGTCGCCGGTGAGGGGACCTTTTTCGAAATTGCCGGCGTTTACAAACGTTACCACTGCCCATTGTCGCGCACGGTTTTTCTGGGAAAGCCGACACAGACTTTCCTGGATGCCGAAAAGGCCGTGCTTGAAGGTATGGAGGCCGGATTGGAAGCCGCCAAGGCTGGTAACCTGTGCGAAGATATCGCCAAGGCGTTTTTTGCCGTGCTCAACAAATACGGGATCGAGAAGGACAATCGCACAGGGTACCCGATCGGGCTTTCCTATCCGCCGGACTGGGGGGAACGCACCATGTCGCTACGTCCCGGTGACAAGACCGTTCTGGAAGAAAACATGACCTTCCATTTCATGACCGGCTTGTGGATGGACGATTGGGGCTTTGAAATTACCGAGAGCATTATCATTGGCGCAAGCGGGCCGACATGTCTTGCCGACGTGCCGCGCCGTCTCTTTGTGAAGGATTGACCAGAATGCCGGCAAATCCAATCGTGCCGACGATTGCACTGGACGCAGACGGAAAACACCACGGATTTTTGCGCCTGCCTTACAGCCGCGATGATTCCGCCTGGGGCTCGGTGATGATCCCGATCACCGTGATCAAAAACGGTGCCGGACCTACGGCGTTGCTGACAGGAGGCAATCACGGTGACGAATATGAAGGCCCGGTTGCGCTTCAGGACCTGGCACTTACACTTGAACCCTCGGACATTTCCGGCCGGGTGATTGTCATACCGGCAATGAACTACCCGGCCTTCCGTGCAGGGTCGAGGACATCTCCGATCGATCGGGGCAATATGAACCGGTCGTTTCCCGGTCGTCCGGACGGAACGGTGACAGAAAAAATCGCCGACTACTTCCAGACGGAGCTCGTACCGCTGGCCGATATTGTTCTCGATTTTCATTCAGGCGGCAAAACGCTGGACTTCGTGCCATTCGCGTCTGCTCACATTCTGGAAAACAAGGAGCAACAGGAAGCCTGTATCGCTGCCATGCGCGCATTCAACGCTCCCTACACGACGATCATGCTGGAGATCGACAATGTCGGCATGTACGACACCGCTGTTGAAGAGCAGGGAAAAGTGTTCGTCACAACAGAACTTGGCGGTGGTGGAACAGCAACGGCCCGTTCCATCTCGGTTGCAAAAAAGGGTGTCCGCAATGTTCTCAAACACGCAGGCATCATGAAGGGCGACCTTGAGATTGAGCCAAGTGTGTCTTTGGACATGCCTGATGGCGACTGCTTTGTTTTTTGCGAGGATGAAGGCATGATTGAACCGATCGTGGACCTAGGGGAAAAGGTCCAGGAAGGTCAGCTGATCGCCCGCATCTGGCCAACAAATTGTACCGGAAAAAAGCCGATCGAATACGGAGCAAAACGTACGGGAATTCTGGCGGCCAGACACTTCCCCGGCCTTGTGAAGGCCGGAGATTGCGTTGCCGTTGTTGCGGTCGAGGTTTGAGTTCCAGAACACTTCCATCAAACGTTTCAACTATACATGGATGCGATCTATGTCGGAAAAATCCAGTCCATGACCGGATTTTTCCGACCTGCAAGCAAACGTGACATTGTGTAGTGATCGATCCCCGGCAGGCGCTGAAAGGTGTTTCTTACACCCGCGCCGGTCAGTGCGTCGCTGTAAGTCCGCGACTGTTTGATAAACTCCTCGGTTTCGTTTTCGCCCACTGAAACGAGTATTTCCGGCCGCTGCTTCGTTTCGGATGCGACCGGATTGAGGTTTTCAATGTCGGAATCGGACAGGTGTAGCTCGCGATTGAGGAAGGATCTTTTCATCGGACCGAGGTCATACAGACCGCTTAACAGCGCCGCCTTTGTGATGCCACTGCCGCCGGGCCAGTATCTTTCAAGGATCTTGGCAGAAAGAAATGCGCCGACAGAATGCCCGCACAAGGTTATCCGGGACGGATCTCCGTTCCACTTGTGTATGGTGTTTTTGATCCACGTGAACGCGGACAGATTCTGGCGGACGATCTCCTCAACGCTAACGCCGGGCGCCAGGTCGTAATTGACAAGTACAGTCGTGTATCCGGCCTTCACCGCTTGTCTTGCAATATAGCTGTATTGGCTTTTGTCGAGCGCCCGGAAATATCCGCCATGTATGAAGATGAAGACGGGAGCAGCTTCTGCTTTCGCTGGAAAGATATCCAGTTTCTGACCTTCGCTGTCGCCATAGCTGACATCGATACTGCAGGTCAGCTGCGCGCGTACCATCATGCTTTGAAAAACATTCAGGACGAGATTGTATCGGCTGAAGGGATGCCGCTTCCGCAGGTTGAACTGGTCTTCAAACTCTTCCACGGTCGCGGCTCCTTCTGTTTCATCGGTGCACCTGCGGGCGATTCCTTGCGGCGCCAAATTATGTGCTCAGACGGAGTTCAGGATGTAAGCGGTGAGTTCATCACCGTCATTGATGAGGGTTTCGATCATGCTCACATGGTCCTTGCCGGCGAGTATCTTCAAACGGCAGTCAATTCCCTTGCTGACCAGTTGGTGTTGATACTCTTTGGTCTGGCGATAGAACTCGGATGTATCGTGCTCGGGCAAGACAAGATGCAAGGACGAATAGGTGCGGGTGTCGTCTATGGGCTGGCAGGCCGGGCTGAGATGTTCTGCTTCGTCTTCGCTCATTCCGATGGCATCGTTGACATAACTGTTGGTCAGCGCGCGAAGATCGAAGAGCCCTGCAAGGGAAAACACATGTGTCAGCTTGTCTACCGCAGCCTTGTCGATGCCGTATTTTTCTTCCCAATTCACCCGGTGCAGCAGGCTGACCAGCTGGCCACCTGCTGAATGCCCGACCAGAATGATCTGGCTGGTATCGCGTGTCTGCGCGTCTTCGAACACCGCAAGCATGGCATGCTCAAGCTGCTCCGTGATGCGTGTCATCGGCTCGTCGGAAGTCCAGTTCTGAGCAAGTGTATATGCGGGCATATAGACGGCAAAGCCGGCTTCGTTAAAAGGTCGAGCGACGAAGGAAAACATTTCCTTCGAAAACCACTGCCACCAGCCACCATGGACGTAAACCACGATAGGGGCATCCTCACGGACGTTTTCCGGACGAAAAATATCCATTTCCTGCGGTGCGTCCTTGTAAGCATAGGAGATTGACGACAGGCCTGTTTCGTTCATCTCGTTTCGATAGTGCCGGCTTTGCGTTTCGGCATATTCGACATGAGCCGGAATGAATTCTTCCGACCCGATGCGGGGTGTCCACAGCGTCGGGTTGAACTGAAAGTCAATTTCACTGCGCGGGTCCGAAGCTTTCATCTCGGTGCGATCCTCAGGTTAGGGGGTGAAGCATCTTGTACTTCAAAACCTACGCATCCGGTGCTCTCATGTAACCAGCTTTTGTTTAACAACAGTGTTTAGTGAAATTAAATAATGGAACGTCACAGAAATCGGCAGTTATCTGTTCTTGCGTTTTTGTGAGTTAAAAATGTTTTTAATTGCAAACAGTTATCATGTTTCTGGAATTCGGTAGAGGCAATTGAAAATCACTTTTCGCGATTAGGCTAGAACAGGTAATCCCGAACGGACAAATCATTCAATGCCCCGAGAGCGGCGTAGCTGGCTTCCAGTTGAACTTCGTAAATGGACGCCTCGACAATCAGCTCGGCTAAGTCGGCGCCGGAGATTTCGGTGATGATCTCTTGCGCATCGGCAACGTATTCTCCTTCGGAAGATATGTAGGATTCCAAGCTGGATGCGGTGGTGGAGGAGATGCTCTGAAGCGCGATGATCCCGTCCTGGGCAGTGACAAGCAACTCGGAAAGAGATTCCAGGTCGTCCAATGTCAGCGGATCGGCAGTGGCGGCGAAGGAGAGCGCGCGCATTGCTTCTTCAATCGATGTCGTATTGGCGGTCACGCCATATTCGATCGTCCGGTCCGTATCGAGGCGCACGGACTGTATGTAGTCGTCGCCTGTGTAGTAATCGGTGTTTATGTCGGTCAGATTGGCAACCTCATAAGCGTCCAGGTCCACCGGCGCTTGCTCGGTATTGCTGCCGGCGAACAGATAGCGGCCGGCAAACTGGGTGTTCAGCAAGGCCGCCATGTCTTCCAAATAGCTCTCTGCCAGTATTTGAAGGCTCGTCAGATCATCTTCGGTCAGAACGGCGTTCACGTCGGCGCGCATGGACGTCATAATGTCGCTCATGTTGCCCAGAGCCGAGTAGGTCATCTCGACTCGGGCCAGCGTGTCTTCGGCAGCGGAAACGGAGGCTAGCGATCGCGCGACGGAGACTTCAAGGTCCACCAATGTGGCGGCATCAGAGCCAAGACCTGCATAGTCGGAAGAGATGTTGCCACTGGATTGTTGCTCCTGGTTTTGAGCCAGCTTTGCCTGGGTCTGCAGTGCATTCTTGAGGATTGTGGATGCCTGATTGAATGTCGCAACACGCATAACCATCGCTTAAATCCCTTACTGAACCGCGGCCAGAAGATCGTCGAACATGTCCTGAACGACGCTGAGCAGTGTCGAGGCGACGGAATAAAGCTGCTCCAGTTCGGAAAGTCGGGTCAGTTCCTCATCCACGTTGACGCCGTACATCGATGAAATCGTATCGGAAACGGTTGTCAGTTCACTCTCGGCGATTTCAAGCAGCGTTTGAGCCGAATTCGTTTTGGTAACGAGGTTTGCGAGCATGTCATTGGCGTAGTCGGTGAACGTCATGTCACCCCCTGCAAGTTCACCGGTAGCGTCGAAATTCGCGTCGTTCTGCAGGATGTCGAGCATGTCATAGGCGACTTCCGTGGGCAGCGTTTCGCCCAGCATTGAGCCAGGATCGGATTTGACAGCATCGCTGACTGTAATGTCGGCCGCACCGGTTCCCGTCAAAAGCCCCGTGCTCACGGAGTTCAACCCCTCTATGAAAGTGGCTGTGAACTCGTCGAGCGCTTCCTGGTAAGCTGGCAGGGTTTCATCGCGCAGCTCGATCAGTGCACCAAGCTTGCCGCCATCCAGAACTTCGGTGATGTAGGTGCCATCTACCGAGATGGTTGTATTGCCGTTGGCATCGGTTCCGGTTGCCAGAAGATGTGCGCTGCTGTCGACCAGAACCTTGCCACTGTCGGTGTAAACCTTCACGGTGCCGTCGTCGCCTTTGAAGGTCGAAATCTCCATTTGCTCGGACAGGGAAACAAGCGCGATGTTCAGCTCGTCTTCAAGATCCGCAGTGCTGTCGCCGCGCGCTATCGCAGCCTCGATCTGTTCATTCAGTGCGTCGACCGTCTCGATCAGTTCGTTGGTCGCAGTGACTGCGTCCGCGATCTCCTCATTGGCCTGGTCAATCTGTTCCTGAATGCCCGAAGACAGACTGTTGAGCTGGTTGGTCACGTCTTCCAGAGACGACACAGCCGCACTTGCCAGGCTTTCGCTCTCGGGTGTTTCGGCAAGTTCGGCGAGCGCGCTTTCAAATGCCGCGATTGTGTTGGCCAGTGAGCCACCATCGCCATCATTCCCGCTGGTCGCGCCAAAAGACAATTGCAGAGTGTTGAGATAGTCCGCCGTAACGGTTGCACTCGCGGTATTTGTCGTAGCGCTTAGAAGGTCCTCCAGAAGGTACTTGCTGACACTGGAGGAAATTCCCGAAACGGAGACGCCGGCACCATATCCGAGGGTCGCTTGCGAGGTGACGGTTGCACTCTTGGCGGTGTAACCGTCAGTGTCCGCATTGGCGATATTGGCTGAGGCAACCGACAACTGAACCTGTGTGGCGTTCAGCGAGCTGGCCGCGATATAGGACGCTGTGTTCAGACTGGTCATGAGGCCGTCTCCATTTGGGACCGGGGTGCGTCGGATCAGGCCTCGTAGCGAGGCCCGATTGAAAATGGTCGTGAAGACTGACGGCTGTACTGGCCGTTGTTGCCATAGCGCGCCGTGGCGTTTTGTTTCTCACGGATTGCCCGCATGATCGTTTCCACTCTGCGCCGGTTGGCGGTGAGCGCACGGGTCAGATGCTGGGAGTTCCGGGACAGGGCCAAGGTCAGCTTTTCATTGTTGAGCTGCAGCTGGGTGAATTTTTTTGGCGATGCCAGCAGGAAGACGTTGCTCTGTTCCTTGAATTTTTTCAGAAATGCCTCCAACTCGTTCGCAAGTATCTGTTTGCGCGCCAACAGGTCGTCAATCGATGCCGGGCGACCGCTTGTCAGCCTGCGGTTTTCCTCCTCGGTCAACGTGATCAGGTCTGCCGCAACCTTGATCGCGCGGTCGACAACAGCTTCGACCTTGGCGATATCGGCGGGTGACAACAAAACGTTCGATTGTTTTTGAGATTTTTTCAGCATGCTCACCGTCCTCGATTTTTCCATATTTCCGCTGTTCTGGCATAGGCATGGACAGCCTGGGTGACGGCCGTGGACCGGGACATCTGCTGTCCAGCGGCGGCCTGGTTCCGACGCATCAGTCGGACAAGGTCCTGCAAGTCGCGCTTCAGGATCAGAAGCTTCAATCTGTCGGCCGGGGAGGCAGGTGCTGTTGCCAACCCGTCGATTTCCGCCTTCAGACGCTTGCGCTTTTCCCGGCAGATCTTCAGCTCTTCGGACATGATTGCTACCTGACCGCGTCGATCAACGTGTCGAACATGTCGTTTGCCGTGGACATGATTTGCGACGCTGCCGAATAGGCCTGCTGGGCCGAGAGCATCTTTGAAAACTCGTCTCCGGTGTCGACCGTGCTGGCTTCCAGCCAGCCGCCCTGAACTGTTCCGGCGCCACCTTCACCTGGTTCGTGCAGAGTTGCGTTGCCCGACGAGGAGGAGCGGGCGTAAATTCCGCTGCTCATCTCGTCCAAACCATCCGGATTGCCAAAGGTGGCAACAGGGATCTGATAGATCGGCCGTTCTTCGCCATTGTCGAAGAATGCAATGACGGACCCGTCATCTGCTATTTCGATGGAACTCAAATTGCCATACGCCAAACCGTCCTGGTCGATTGACTGAACGTCGATGGCGGGTTCGCCGTCGTCGGAGGCATATTGGGTCAGCCCGTCCGTTCCGTTGGTCTCGCCCAGATCAAGGCTGATCGTGCTGTCTTCGGCCCCTGTCGTCCAGTCCTCGATCGTCAGCACCGCAGGGTTTGGATCGGTGGAAGCAAGTGTCCCGTCCTCGTTGAACGTAACTTCAACCGGGTCGGACGTGACCGTGCCAACCGTTTCCCCGGTGGAGGACAGGGTCGGGTCGGAATAGGTGATCTCCCAGGTGTTTTCGGCGGTCTTCTCGTAAGTCGCCGTCACCGTGCTGGTTGTGCCCAGACTGTCATAGACCTCGAACGTTGTTTCGAAACTGTCTCCCACGGCAGCGTCTGCTGGAAGATTTGCCTGAAATTCCACGGATGTCGTGGCATCGACGGAACTTTGGACTGAATCCAGATCAATCGGTTCAAGTGCGTTTTCGCTAGTGCCGCTGATCGGATTGCCATCCACGTCGGTCGCCCAGCCGAGGAGGTAGTACTCGCCATTGGTCAGATACCCTTCGCTGTCGACCGTGAACTCGCCGTTGCGCGTATAGTAGGTCGACGTGGCGTCCGTGCCTTCTGAGACGATGAAGAAACCGTCGCCTTCAATTGCCAGGTGGGTTGCTTCCGTGGACTGAACCAGCAAGCCCTGCTGATCGACATTCGAGACGACCGAGGCTGAAACCCCGCCACTGGAATTGGAGCCACTGCCGGCCACCAGGCTGGAAAAGCTGGTGGAAGATGATTTGTAAGCCGTTGTCTGGGAGTTCGCCAGATTATCGGAGATCGTGGAAAGGGCAGTGCTCTGCGCGGAAAGGGCGGAGATGGCTGCGTTAAGGGCGCCTTGCAAACTCATGTCGGCCTCCCTTACTGCGTCGCAAGGACAGCAAGGACATTGTCCAGGAGGACCGATGACTCGCCTATGCCGAGAACTGCGTCATCCCCTGTTGCATCGACGGCAGTGACTTCTGCAATCACGGTCGTATATCCGGAGACATCGTTGCCTTCGCCGTCGAGCGCTTCGACCTGAATTGTGTACTGACCACCGTCAGGCAGCTGTTCACCGTCGGAATTCACGCCATCCCAGGTGAAGGAGTGGGAGCCGCTGCCGGTCTCGCCGACAGCGCTGTAGACCGTATTGCCATCCTCATCGAGAATGCTGATGTTGACGCTTTCCGCATCGCTGTCGAGCGTGTAGGACCACTCCGCTTCGCCATCCTGGAGGGAGGTCGTGTTGCCGAGCGCTTCCACGGTCTGGCCGAGATAACCAAGGCCCTGGGAGCTCATGAAACTGGAAAGAATGTCGGTAATCGATGTGAGCTGCTCGGAGATCTCAACGTCTGTTTCGAAACTCGCATAGTCGACCATCTGACTGATATATTCGCTGGTGTCAGTCGGATCGGTCGGATTTTGGTTCTGAAGCTGCTCTACCATCAGCATCAAAAACTCATCGCTGTCGATAGATGTTCTATCGTCGTTTTCAGTTGTCGATGTCGTTGTGCTCGTAATGTCGGAGTAAGAATTCACGGTGGATATAGTCATATCTCCGCCCTCGCTCTTAGAATACTATCTGAGGGTGAGATGAAATTCTGATTTTCCAAACATCACCCGATCTATTAGTGAAACGGGTGCGTTGCGTGAATTGGGCGCAGTTTTTTCAACATTTTTACTTGGGAATAATTTGCCGACTATTGTGAGTGAGGGGGCGGAAATATTTGCCCGGTCACATTTTTCTTTCACGAGCCGAAAGTTGTTGAAAACCTTTCGGAAATGGCACGCGCCCTGTGCCTGCGCGCGTGCATCCGGCAACGCACTTCTTTCATCAGGCAGATGTTGCCTGGCAATCGAGTCGGGTTTTGAAAAGTGAGATCCACCGTCCAACGACGGAAATCACGAATACTGTCCGTTTGGTTTCGGATCAGGATTTTCGTGTTTTGGAGGTCTCGCGCGCCTTTTTGACGATTTTCTGAGCGAGCCCTTTCGGGGCCGCAGGCGTGGGGCCTGCGGTCAGCAGTGCGGCCAACGCCTGTTCTTCCTTCAGCCTGTCTCTTGCAGCGCTCGACATTTTCAGAAGCTCTCTCGCGGCATCTTGTTCGGCGGCCGGCCACTCTTCCAGATTGGGTCCGTGCTGGTCCAGTAATGCATAAAACTTATCGATTGCCATTGAAGGCGATTCAGCGACCATATCCAAACCAGAGACTATCCGAGCACGACCGCGACGGTACATGCCCGGCAGTTGGATGTCTATGGGGTCAGGAACACTCCGCAAAGAGGCGCTCTTCACGTATGTCATTCTGCAAAGTCTGAAGGCTTCTGCGGGAAAGCGTGGTCATGTCGGCCCAGGCATTGCGGAGTTCCAGCAAACCTTCGGCAAGAGTTGAAAACCGCTCTATGGCATCGGGTTTTGCGGCGGCGCTGTTGAGTGCAAATATATTGCGCGTGTACATGTCGATCAGCTGCTGACCCATGGTTCTGTTCACGTCCAGATCCACGTTCTGACGCAACCCGCGCAGGATACCGGTTGCCCTGGCAATCCGGGACTGCGACTGATCGAATTGGCTTTTTCGCAGGTGATCGGCGGACAGCACAATCGCGTTCAGGACCTCATCGAACAACAAGGTGACCGCTGCGGGCGGGGCGACAGTGGTCGCGGCGGTTCTGTAGGCGGCTATGGCGTGGTTCATAGCGTAGCTCATCACTTAATCTCCTGAATTGAGAAGAGCTTCAAGGTATTCAAGATCGGATTCTGCCTGATCGATTTCAGCCTGATACGACGCATAAAGTTCCGTCAGGTAGTCCCGATAGTCATCCGCATCCGAAATGATGCTGTCGTATTCTTCCTGATAGTCCGTATTCTGCTCACTGAGTTCGGTGACGATTTCCGTCAAAAGACCATCGGAGGCATCGGAATAGTTGTTGACGGCGTAGTAGAGGTTTTCCGCAAGGCCGGGATTGAAGGTCATGTCCACCGTCTGGCTCTCGGAGCCGGTAAAGACAAAACTGATGCCCTCATAGGCCGTGCCTTCCACGCCTACGATCCGTGAGCCGTCGACTTCAAACAGCCCTTCCTCGCCGTCGACCGACACACCCGACACGCTCCCGTCTTCATCGACCGCGATATCGAGTGACAACTCGTCGGGCATGGTGTCGGTGCGCGCCAGGAGTGCCAGATCGCTGGAACTGGTTTCCATGTCGAAAAGCAGGAGGCTCTCTATTGCGTCAGAGTCGGTCAGCAGAGCGTCGGCAAGAACTTCATCATCAACTTCCAGATAGTTGCTGCTGTCGTAGGAAAGGCCGATCAGCGCCATGCTTTCGTCGTCAATGATGGTCGAAAGACCTTCAGCAATATCCGAATTCACACCGCGCAATATGCTGTCGCCAAAGAGCACAGCGTCGTCGGCTGCGCCACCGCTGGAACTGACTTCCTGTTGTGTCAGGGCCCATTCGCGGTAGGCATTATAGCTGTCGACAAGCGAATAGATGGCATCCTGAATGCTCGTCAGAGACTGGGAAACTTCAACCGATATGTAATCGTCGTCGACGGTTTCCTGGTAGATGGAAAAGGTGAGTCCTTCGACCACATCGTCAATGACATTGCTGTCGCGTGTCACTTCCACGCCATCAACACTTATGATCGCGTCCTGCGAGGCCTGGAGTTCGCTGGCATAGCTGCCGTCGGCGTTCAGCAATCCGAGAGATTGACCGATGTTGTCGCCGGAAACAGTCGACATGACAATATCCTGACCGGTTTCGGTTGCGCTCAGGACAAGCCGGAATTCGGTGTCGGATATCTGGATGACGGCAGCGGAAACACCAGAGGTTTCCGAGTTTGTATTTATCTCTTCGGCGATCTCATCAAGGGACATGTCCTCAGTGATCGAAATCTCGTAGGGCGATGAGGTGTCACCGTCGAGTTCCGTGCCGTCGAGTGAAAGCGTGAATGTTCCGGACAAGCCCAGTTCCGCGGAACTGTCCTCGTAGACGCTGCCGGCAGCCTTCTGGCTGGTCGCCAATTGCAGGATCTTCAACTCGTAAGTGGCCACATCTATGCCGTCATCGGCAGTGACCACGACGGCGGATTCAGCGCTCACGTCGCCATATCCGGTCAGATAGGCGTCCCGGAGCGAAAAGACATCATCGGATTCGGTGAGGGTGTTATCTGTTCCGCGAATGACATCAAGAGCGTCTTCCATGCTCTGAAGAAGAGACTGCATTTCTTCATAGGCGGCAATCTCAGCCTCATTCTCGAGCATCTTGATCTCGATCGTGTCGGCAGGGATCTGCTTTTCCAACACCGCCGCTTCAATCAGAGCGTCCCAGTCAATATCGGAATCGGCATTCGCAGTAGACGTGTAGACAGTTTCCGTCGAGGTGGTCGTGGTTACTGTCGAGGATGTCGTATCGGTTACGCTCATCGCGAATATCCCGCCGTCAGGAAGAGCTTGAAAGGGGTTTCCCGGGCCGCCGCGGTGTCTGCTTACGCAGATCTTACGAGGGGCTAACTCTTGGCGACCCGGGAACTGGGTGTTAGCGGATCAGGGACAGGAGGTTTTCCGGCATTTCGTTTGCCTGTGAGGCTGCGGCAACAGCAGCCTGAACTTTCACGCTGGCGGCCGAAAGTTCAGCCTGTTCCTTTGCAATGTCGACATCGGCGATGGCCGATTGTGCCGCATCGAGATTTTCGATGCTGGTGTCGATCTGTGCAGAGCGGAATTCGAACCGGGACATGGTTGCCCCCATTTCCGCACGGGCGTTGGACACTTCGTCAATCGCCATGTCGAGAACCGAAAGGGCTTCTTTCGCACCATCGGCTGAGGAGATGTCGAGGCCGTCGATGCCAAGCGCTTCGCTTGTCAGTTCCGGCAGAGTCAGGTTGATTGTGTCGGCCGAAGACGATCCAACCACGATGTCTGAGCCTGTCGTATCCACCTCGGTGGAGGTGCCGGTGTAGGTTCCTGCCGTGAACCCAAGTGTTGCCAGATTGAGAGTGCCGCTGCCATCAACCAGCTCGATCGAGGCGTTTTCGCCGGTTTCGAGTGTCGTAAGGGTCAGCGTGCCTGACTCGCTGGATGCGACAATCGTGTATTCGCCCTCGGCCTGAAGGCTGGCATTGATCTGCTCCACCATTTCATCGACCGTAAAGGATGTGTCGTCGGAGGACAGTTCGATTTCGATGTCATTGATGGTGAAGCTGCCGGTCGTATCGGCGGTCACCGTGGCGGCGGAGGTCGCACCGGTTGTGGTTGCGGCTGTTTCGACGGTGTCGTCGGAGAAGTCGCTGGAGCCGTCCAGAAGGCTCTGGCCGTTATAGCGGGTGCTTTCTGCAATTCCGTCGATTTCTTCCTGAAGCTGTTCGAATTCCGCCTGGATGTAGGCACGTTCGGTATCGGTTACGGTACCGGAGGCCGATTGTGAGGCGAGGGTCTTCATGCGTTCCAGAATGTCGCTGACATTCGCTGCACCGCCATCGGCGGTCTGCAGGACGGAAATTCCGTGAGACGCATTGGTTGAGGCTTGCTCGAGAGCGGCGACGTCGGAAGAAATCTTGGTGGCAATGGCAAGGCCGGCAGCATCGTCCGATGCTTTGGTGATGCTGGAACCACTGGCGAGTTTGGCCAGGGAATCGGATTGCTCGGCCGCATTGGAGTTCAGGTAGCGGACTGCTGTGTTAGCCGCGGTGTTTGTCGAAATAACAGGCATCGTGTTCTCCTGATGTCACAAGTCCACGCCCACCATTCGGCGCGGTCGGCGCGGTTACCCACGCTCTGACAGTTCAACGGAGCAGTCGTCTGTTTTCAGGCGAATTTTATTTTCAACGGAAAAAGTAGAGTTAACTATTCGTAAATGCCGTCAAGATATCGGCACCCTGTTTCTTAAGCAGTTCGCGCAGTTTTTGACGTCCACGTTTCAGCAGGGATTCGACAGCCGATACAGTAGTATCCATGATTTCTGCAATCTCGCCATTGCTCATGTTCTCGTTATAAGAAAACACGAGTGCAATCCTTTGCTGGTCCGGCAGTTTCATCATCGCCTGTTCCAGAAGCTCGGTCGCTTCCTGGCGTTCCAGATCCTGACATTGATCGCAGGCATCGTCTTCCAGTTCCGGGAGCTCGTCCACCGTCTCGGCTCTGGGCTTGCGCAAGAAGTCGATACAACGGTTGCTGACTACCCGAAATAGCCAGGTTGAGAATTTTGCACGGCCGCTTTGCCACATTTCCCGGCGAGTCCAGACCCGCAGAAATGCGTCCTGAACAACATCCTCGGCGTCGGGGCCGTTTCGAAGGATGCGAAAGGCGACGGCATAGCCCCGGTCGACATGACGTTCGACTAGTGTCTGAAAGGCGTCTTCCCTGTCCTTTGCGATCAGCGCCAGTAGATCGTCGTCCGAGAGGGTTGTGAGTATCTCAGGCGTCACTGCAGGCATCTCGTCCGTCTGGAGGCCTTCATCAGTCACAAACTCGATGTCGGTGGTCTCAGACTTTGATATCGCAACACCCATATCCATCTTCCCAAGTCGCGGGGCAAAAGTGGTTCGTAGCGGCAGCTACAAGTCTATAACGTAGTAATAACCAAGTTCAGGCGGAAAAAAGTTAAGGTTAAGAAGATTTTTACTAGGAAAATTTTGCTTTTTACTAGGAAAAAATTTCCTTCAGCTAGGAAAAAAGTGCCTACCAATGTTTTTGTTATATATTTCGCTAAAATTTTGAAGTAAATTATAGTTTACAAATTGTTAATTCGTAGATGTGCGTAGTTCCAATCGGCTTTTTGACCGGAATGTGTTGAAATTGTGTCGTCCAGTCGAACAGTTCACCTAGGGTTTGAGGATTTACGGGCAAAAAATGACAGGTATTCGGCGGAAAACAGAGCGATATCCAGAAAAACAAAGCTGTGATGCCTGCAACCCTGAGTTTCCAGGCCTTCGATGGTGGGAGATTTGGCGTGTCAAAATTGCCGGTTAGATGCTGGACCCGGCAATTTTTGTCCCGAGCTGCTACGCTTTTGCCGATTGCCGAAAATCGGTCACCGGATGGTGGATCCAATGAACCGGCTTTTCATTTCACTTGCGTTTGGGGACAGCGAGTGTCTCCAGGCTGCAAACTCAGCTGCCGGCAGCAAGATCTTTGGCGAGGTTCAACGGGCTTTGCGACAGTCTGGCTTTGTAGACCTGATATCCTTCCATCACCCGCATGACATAGTTGCGGGTTTCGGGGAAGGGGATGCTTTCGATCCAGTCGATGATTTCATCCGTGCTTTTGCCACGCGGGTCGCCAAACCGTTTGAGCCAGTTTTCGACACGCTTCGGCCCGGCGTTATAGGCCGCAAGCGTCAATACATAGGATCCGTTCCAGCGGTCGAGTTGTTCCTGAAAATAGGCAGCACCGATTGTTGCGTTCAGTGCCGGGTCGCGGACAAGCGCGTTCTTGCTGTAGGTAAGATCAAGCCTCTTGGCTACAGCCCTGGCGGTCCGTGGCATGACCTGCAATAACCCCAGCGCGCCAACCGGGGAAACCGCATCTATGCGGAAAGCACTCTCCTGCCGAGCGATCGCGTACATCATCGGCAGATTGGAAGTTGATGTGACCTGCTCCCGCGGAATGGCACCTGTCGGAAAGGCGAGTTTTTCGATCTGGATACCTCGATTGAAGGCCGACTTCCCGACCGTGAGAACATCATCATGTTTCCCCTGCAATTCCAGGCGAAGTGCGAGCAGGCGAAGATGAGCCGGGTCTGACAGAGTTTTTGCCAGGTGGCGGTACAGGATTCCGGCTCGCCGGTCATCTTCTAGGGTTTCGAACGCGGTAATCGCCATCACGAGAGGATTGGAACTGAACGCCTTGCGGTCCTCATAGGTTATGGTGACTTTTCGCAGTTCCAATCGGGAACGGCCAAGCCGTTCGTGGGCAAGCTGCCCATAAAAGGTTCCGGGGTAGCCTGCTGCTTCTTCGTAGCGTTTGCGTGCATCGTCCGGGCGCTGATCGGCTTCCGCGGCTCGGCCCAGCCAGTATAGGGCTCTTGATTTGCTGATCGGAGTGGTCACCACTTCCTCAAGCTTTTCAAAATGTTCTTCTGCGGTTTCGGGCTTTTCAATGAATCTCAATGCGAACCAGCCGGCATGGAACTCCGCATCAGCGATAGCAGCTGTTCCTGTCGCGCTATGGGCTGCCGCCAGGACATAGGCCTGCGAACGCTTGCCCCGTTCGAGCATTTCCCGCGAAACGATCCGGCGTTCCACCCACCACCTGTCGGGATCGACGAGCATATCCGGATCATGGGGGGTCGGTTGCAGGAGGTTCGCGGCAGTCTCATATTCGCCTTTTCGCCGCTTCAGCAAGATGGCGCTGAACAGATAACCGGGATCCTCGCTCCAGCTCTCGTCGACGCGGCTAAGTTCACGAGAGGCGTCAGATCGACTGTTGATGACAGCTGCGCGGCCCTTGGCGAGGCTTTCCGCCTTTGCCAGGGATGCAAGCCTTAATGCCTGTCCTGTCTTGCCGTCGTAAAGCAGTCTGTCCATGCGACGCTTGTGGTCGGACGTTCGAAGAAGGTCCTCGAAAATCTCAGAGTATCTGGCTTGTTGCCTCGCGCTCAGACGGGCTGTCGGCCACCAGGACCGGGCAAGGTCGGTCGCCACTTCGGTGTTTCCGGTATCTTCATAGGCGCGTATCAGAGCTACGATCGCAAGATTGCTTTCCGGTGTCTTTTGCTCAAATTCACTGATGATTTCAGCGGCTTCGGGTCGTCGGCTCAGGAAGGCCCGCTCATAATTCGTCCTGATCCTGGCTTGCATAGGCCAGGCGCCAAGATTGCGTTCGAGCTCGGCCAGCCGGGAGGCTGAAACCGCAGGAGCTTCCGCCGATGCGATGGACCATTCCAGGGCGAGGCGTTCAGCGCTGCCGGGTGTCATGGTCAGATGCGTTTCCCAGGCTCTGTCGAAATCACGTTCCGTGATCGCCTGCAAACCGTCCGCAAGGGGTCGCAGCCGCTTTGGCAGCAACGCTTTTTGCTGTTCTTGCTGTTGAGCCCGGTCTAGCTGTTCGGTGCCGATCTTTTTTCGGGGAGGGATCGGCTGTGAACTGGCGTCAAAACCGGTTGCCAATACGATGGCGGCGCCAAGCGCAAGTCTGACAAGACGCATTTCCAAGAGACCTTCCGTTCGCCCCAAATCTAATCATGAAATAGGGCAGGTCACTCTTTCTGTCGCATAGGCGAGGACAAAATGAGGCAGCACTGGAATTTTGCTTTGAAATCTTGCGCCGAGATTTTTCACGCGAGCAGTGGATTTCACCCTGGAAAGAAGGCGTAAAAAGGGGCGGTCCGGCAGATTGGAGCCTGCCGGACCGCAGACTGACTAGAGGTCAAGGAGGTCAGAGACCGCTGTCAGTTAGCTCGCGTCAAATCAGAACGTCCGCTGCAGACGAACACCGAAGAGGAGTTCGTCCTGGTCGCCCTGAGTGTCTACGTCAACGTTTGCATAGCCGACGTCAGCACCGAGAACGAAGCCGGAGACCGGCTCCCACTGTACAGAACCGTCAACCGCATAGCGGGTCACGTCGTTGAGGCCGGATGCCGCGTCGATGTCGAGATATGAGCCATCGAGCGCGAGGCCGATGGTGGAGGTAGCCTGAACATAGACACCACCCGACAGGGAGTAACCGGACGACGTGTCGTCACCGTTGTAGTCCGCAACGCCATCATATGTGGTGACATATGCCAGAGCGCCATCACCATAGAAGCCCTGGAAGTAGATGTTCGAACCGGAAGTGATCATCGGCAGGTTGAATTTCACACCGCCGCCGATTGCCCAGCCGAGATTGTCTTCGCCACCGGTTGCGTTGTTATTGGCAACGTCCGGGTAAACCTGATGCAGAGCACCAGACAGTTGTGCGGAACCCCACCCCTGGGAGAGGCCGATAGCAGCTACGGCGTCCGGAGCACGTGTTCCGCCATAATCACCGTATTCGCGGTTGGAGCGGTCTTCCAGAGCGATGGTTGCGGAGAAACCGTTGCCGAAGGCTGCGGTGTAAGCGATCTGGTTGGTGGTGACGTCGGACCAGTCACGATCAACAACACCGATAAACGCCTGACCGGTGAAGATGTCGAAGTTGGATGTCAGACGACCAGCGGTCAAACCACCCCACTGAATGTAAGCGTTGTCCAGTGTGAAGCTGGAGTTGTCGCCATTGGTGGAGGAGCCGTACATGGCAATGTAGGTGCGCAGTGTGCCGAACTCGGTCGCGGTGCGTGCATCGAGATACAGATAGCCACGTGCGAGCCAGGAGTAACCGTCCTGGTCACGATTGCCCCAGGGGCTGCTGTCGTTGTCCAGAACGTTGTTGACGACGAACTGGGTACGAACACGACCACCGACGCGCAGGCAGGTCTCTGTGCCCGGGATGTAATAGAAGCGTGCGCCATAGGCATCACAAACGCGAACGTAGTCGACCGGTTCCGGTGCTACCGGAAGATCCGCCGCCTGGGCGGAGGTGGCAGCAGCTGCTGCTGCGGCACCGAGCATCAAGCCCTTGAGTTTCATTTTGATCTCCAACAAAGAAATTTCCAAGGTCACCGGCAGTGTGATTTGAATACTTTAAAATCGCTCTTTCAGTGTCCTGATTAATCTTCAAAATCAATGTAGATTGAAACATCGATTCGAAGATGCATCTCTTTAAAGGCAGCTTAAGGCTCGATTCTCAACTCAAAAATGTCAAGATTTGAATATTGGAAAAGGGGAGTCATATTTTTGCAACATGTTGATTTCGAGTCGTTTTTAAACTTAGATCACAAACAGTTTAACACCCTTGAACTCCAAATTCCGAGTCCCCATATCTCTCTCCTATTTTTTACTTATCTTTATTAGGTTTGCAGATTTTTGCGAAAATCAGATTGTTTACGAGAACAAACTGAAATTTCCGGGGAGTTTGAGCGGTGAAATGTTGTGGAGTTGATGATATTTTGAATATCTAATTGTTTTTAAATAATAAATTTTAAATTATTTTAGCCGGGCACGATCTCGATCAATAAAATCCGAACTTACCATCAAACCTGAATCTGCTGGGAAATTTGAGGCGATTTTGACGCTCTTAAAATTAATACTTTAATTTTATTTTTGAAATGAAAAATCAATACTTTGAATTTAAGTAAAAATCCAAAGCCTCCTGCTCGGCAGAAGCCGCTCAAAATTGGATGACCAGGCACGGTCGTCTCAATATGTTTGTCTCACGTATTCATCGCCGTGGAATCAGTCCTGACGGGGGACAGATCAGGGATGATGAAGACCTTGTAGTTCCATGTGAGTTCTGCGTTTCAGTCTCTTTCATGTTGAGCATTCGGGAGCTCGGTAAAAGCACTCGCCCGCAAGTGGTGGCTAATTGAAGATTTCGCTATAGGCAGAAATGCACCGTGGTGGTGCGGAATTCGACACGCGGCAAATCGCCTCGAGTGGAATGGGTAATTTCATTCATGATTTGAGTAACTTGACCGCATTCGTGAATGTTAGAGATGTTGCAAGGAAGGGTGAGAGGGAAACTGCAACTTTAACGATGATTTTTCCAGGCACGCCTTTTTGACAGGGTGATGGATGGTTCAATCGGTTGTGATCGCCAAAGCTGTGTATGCGTCCATCCGGGTTTCCGACCCACAGGATGTGCTCAGCTGAGATCCTGGTTGCCCGACCGGCACTGAAGAGCGAACCCTTCGCGCGGGTCTGGTGGATCAATGAGAATTTCAGGCGGATTCTCATACCTGCTTGCAAAGACCGGCTTTGAGACGGTATCTGTCGCATCAACGAGAGGACCGGTGAGCGTTTTGGAGTTCAGATCTGCCAACCGATTTGGAGATCAGGCCTCTCATCGGAACCGCCACCTCCGCAAGAGGCTTTGAACAAAGTGCAAATTGCGGTCGAATTCGAAAAATTCGACCGCGTTCAATACGGTATTAGATGTCAATGATCCAGACACCTTACTATTTGATCGAC
>NZ_JAILWL010000119.1 GCF_025698965.1 Roseibium sp. | reverse complement strand
GGACTGACGGTGCTTGCCCTCCTTGGGGTGCTGCTGATCCACAGCTTCGAAAACGGATCGCTCGCCAACCACCAGAGCTTTGCTCTGGTGCACATGGCCGTTGCCGGTTTCGGCTTCATGGGGTCACTTGCGCTTGGGTTGAGCCTGGTGCTGATTCCGATGTTTGTTCTGTCTCGCAGCTTGCCCACGGGGCCAGGATGGGCACAGGTAACGCTGCTGGCCCTGTCGCTGGCAATTTACGCCGTTGGAGTGCTCCTGGACCTTCCACCGCTGCAGTGGCTGGCGCTTGCTTTCGGCTTTGGCGCAGCGGGGTGCTATCTGTGGCTGATGCGCACCGCGCTGCGCACTTCCATGCGCAAGAGGCTGGGCCTGCCGTTCATGCTGATGCGGGTGTCCTGGGGACTGCTGATTGCCACGCTTGTGCTGGCCGGACTGACACTGGGCGACATTGGCATCCCAAATGCCCCTGCCCTGACCGGGTTCCTGTTGGTGGCAGGCTGGCTGCTGACCTTCCTGACCGGTGTCCTGCAACGCATCATGCCGTTTCTCGCCTCAATGCACGCGGCCGGCAAATCCGGCCTGCCACCCCTGATATCGGATCTCACCGCCGAAGGGCCGCTCAAAATCCACGCCACCTGCCACTTGAGCGCCCTTGCCGCCTGCACCCTCGGGATCCTTTTCGAGCAGACCGTGCTGGTTCAAGCCGGTGCGGCGCTTGGCTGTATCGGCGCAGTTGCCTTTAGTGTTTTCGCTTGTTTTGTGGCGCTGAAACTGAAACAGCCGGCCCCGGACATCTAATGCATGTTCCCTTTGATCGGTTCACTCATGTGACCTGATGCATATTAAAAACCTGATTAAGCGCACCTGGTATCGGGTAACGCTCCAGTGAACTTTTCCCTTCCGTTTAGTCCGCCTAGGCCCTTGCCAAGTCTAAATAAGCATTATAGTACTTAAATAGGTAATTTAATACTCATCTGCATGAGGCATGATCCAAATGAGCTTCTCGCGCCGAACCGCCCAGCTATTGCACGACGACCATCAGGCGACGGTCGTAATAATCGAAGCTCTTGATCAGCTGCTCGCCAAGGCGCGCAAGAAGGCACCGGACGTCAGCGATCCAATGGTGCAGGAAACTCTGAAAAAAGCGGGCAGCGCCATCGAGGAAGAAGTCAGCGAGCATTTTGCTTTTGAGGAGAACGAATTGTTCACCCGGCTTGAAGAGATGGGTGACGTCGGCATCGGTGAACACCTGCGCGGCGAGCATCGCGCGCTTCTGCCGCTCGGCCAGACAGTCGCTGAATTGTCGCGCGAGGCACTGGAAAACGGCTTTACCGCAGACAGCTGGATCCGGTTCCGCAACGTGGCAGGCGAACTGATCGAACGCATGCTCGCTCATATTCAGAAAGAGGAAATGGCGCTTTTGCCGGCGCTTGAGGACTTGCTTGATGCGGAGACCGACATGGAACTGTCCACCGCATATGCCGAATCCCACCAATCATAGCGAGGACACCATGACAGACGTGCTTGAGCAGATTTCGGTCAAACCCCTGTCCCCGGCCGATTTGGAAGCAGTGATTGCAATAGACAAGGCCGCTTCGGGTGCTTCTCGGCGCGGGTATTTCGAAAAACGGCTTGACGCCGCAGTCGAGAACCCAAAGGAGTACGTGTTTGTCGGCGCTTTCGACAAGAGCAAGTTAACCGGCTTCGCTTTCGCCAAACTGGTCACGGGAGAGTTTGGGAAAAAAGGCGCAAGTGCCTCTCTCGACGCCATTGGCATTGATCCCGCGTACGGGCTGCAAGGCCTCGGCCAGAAAACTCTCGACGAAGTCGAGGCTGTGTTGCGCAGCAAGGGGGTGACGAGCCTGACCAGTCAGATCAACTGGAACCAATGGCCTGTGCTGAGTTTCTTTGCCCATGCAGGTTTCAAGATGGCACCAGGTGTCGTGCTCACACGCTCCACAAGCGAACTGCCGCAGGAACTCCAAGAGGACCCATCAGACAATGCCGAAGAGCTGGACTACAGCTCTCCTGATGGCGATGCTGGCAACGCGCTGTCGCGCGATCGCATTCCAGTGCGCTCGATGCTGGTCGACGATCTGACCAAGATCATATCGATTGATGCCGAAATCACCGAGTCAGACCGGACTGATTATTTTAACCGTATGCAAGTGGAAAACCTCGACCAGACTGGTGTACGGGTTTCGCTGGTGGCTGAACAGGATGGTTTCCCCGTCGGTTTTATCATGGCTCGCATGGACTTTGGTGAATTCGGCCGCACAAGCGCCGAAGCGGTGATGGATTCGATTGGAGTCGATCCCGGCTTCCAGGGCCAGGGTGTTGGTCACGCGCTGATGGCCAAACTGATGGTCAATCTCGCCATCCTGCAGGTTGAATCGGTGCGCACTGAAGTCAACTGGCAAGACACGGCGCTGATCAGATATTTCAGCTCGGTCGGGTTTACCAAGGCCCAGCGTATTGCACTCATCAAATCGCTCTGATCAGCGAAGGCAATTCACTCAAAAAACGCGAGAGACCCGGTCGATTACTGGCCGGGTTCTTCATTGGTGCAACTGCAATTCGGTAAATCCATCTGCAGATGAAAAAACCGCCGATCATTGTCACAATGACGTTGACCGGCGGCAACGGGAGCAACAGTTATTGCATGGCATCATGCTTGGCCTGCAATTCCTCTTCAGTCTCTTCCCAGTCCGGATTTTGAACGATGCAGGCCTCGGGGCAGACAAGTTTGCACTGCGGCTCGTCTTCTTCCCCGACACATTCGGTGCATTTCATCGGGTCGATGATGTAAAATGGATCACCTGCCTTGATCGCCTCGTTCGGACAAACCGGTTCGCAGGCATCACAGGCCGTGCAAGGGTCAACAATCATTAGTGCCATATCAATTCCTCCTCTTCAGGATGCCTTGAGCAGCTGCCCTGTGGCTGCCAGTTTTTCAAAGCGGAAAGCGCCCCAGAGCGCGGCACCGATGGCTCCGGCATAAATCGAATCCGGATTGTTGACGATTTCAGCATCAACACCCTTCATCTTGGCCAGTTGTTCACGCATCGCCTCGCACAGACCTTCGTCCAGCGCCAAGCCACCGGTCATCATGATCAGGTCATTGCGCACTCCGATCGACTTGAGCAGACGCGCCAGACGGTTGGCCATCGACAGGTGAATCCCCTTGAGGATGTTGGGCGAAGTAATGCCACGCGACACCATGTTGATCACGTCGGTTTCCGCCAGAACGGCGCAGATCGAGGACACCTCTTCGGGATCATCCGCCTGCATCGACAAGGTGCCGATCTCGTCCTGAGCAATTCCCAGGTAGCGCGCAATATTTTCCAGAAACTGGCCTGATCCCGAGGCGCATTGGCTGGTCATCTTGTAGTTGGTGACCTTACCCTTGTCATCGGTGATCATTGCGCGGCCATGCAGAGCCCCGCAATCCAGAATGGCGACGGTTTTGGGATTCAGGAACCGGGCCCCACGGGCGTGACTGGTCATCGAATAGAAGTGACCGGTATTGAACGGGATCGACTCGCCCTCACCGGTGGTCGCCACGTAATCCAGATCGCTTTCCTTTACTCCCGCGTCTTCCAGCGCCTGGTCAAAGGCTTCCCGCGAGAGCTGCATCGGATCGCGCTGCCGGATCCTGAGCGTGCTGCGGGACAGCCATTCTTCCTTGCCGTCTTCCAACCGGAAAACCACCACTTTCACGGCACCTGTGCCGACGTCAATTCCAGCTGTCAGCGTCATGCTTCGATCCCTTCCGAATGGCCCTCCGCTGCGCGGCGGGCAAATTCAGCCCCTCCCAACGCACCGGTGTAAATGGAGTCCGGGTTGATATTGATCGTCACGTCACCATAGTTCTCGGCGATCAGTTTTTTCAGCTCGCGCACTGCAGCCTCGTTCTTGGCCACGCCGCCGGTAAAGGTCATCTGATCCGCAACCCCGCCAGAGCGGGAAAGGATAGAGACCGCACGCAGAATGATGGCGCGGTGCAAACCGGCCAGAATGTCCTCGCGCTTTTCACCCAGCGCCAGACGATCACGCAATTCGGCACCGGCAAAAACGGTACAAGTCGAATTGATGCGCGCCGGTTTGGCCGATTTCATTGCCATCGGGCCCAGCTCGTGCAGCCCCATGTTCATTTCGTCGGCGATATAACCCAGATACCGTCCACAGCCTGCGGCGCAACGGTCATTCATCTGGAAATTCTCGACGATCCCCTGCGGGTCAACCTGAATGCCTTTGGTATCCTGACCGCCAATATCCAGAACAGTACGGGTTTCGGGGTACATCATATGCGCCCCCAGCCCGTGGCAGAGAATTTCTGAGCGGATATGTTCTTTGGAAAACGGCAGGGTCACCCGGCCATAGCCGGTCCCGACCAAATAGCTTTCCTCAAGCTCAATCCCAAGAGCGTTCTCAGCCTTCTTGCCGAGTTCAGCAGTGGCCGTGGCCCCTTCCCTGGACACCCGTCCCAATGCATTCTTGAACTTCTCATCCAGGGTGCCCGACGGGGGACGGTTCTCTACCGCAATGATTGATTTATCATAGACGTTCAGCAGTATGTCGTAGCCGATATCCATCTCGCGCCCGACTTCTTCGGCCACTGCCAGATAGCGCGATCCGGCGATATCGCGGAAAAAGTCGGATTTGCGGTCAGCTCCGGGCGCATACATGGCCGGCGCCTCCTGGCGCAGTCGATGAAAGACTTCAGCCAGCGCCGACTTAACACCATCCCCGATTTTTTCGAACCGCTCGCCGGTTACCAGCCGGGTACAGGTTTCCTCGAGATCCTCGAGCTGTTCCAGGAACTGTTCCAGTCGGAACGACCGTTCCAGCGCTCCCAAAAACTCCTCTACGTTGTTATCAAGCGTTTCCTCGCCGCCAAATTCACGCCGGAACAGGGTGAACCGCGCGTCAATCTTGGCTTCTTCGGTGGCCACCGAACAGGCCGTTTTATAGTTGGAGCGCGAATTGGTGATGCCCCGTCCCAGGATACGTTCTTCTTCATCCAGCAGCACCGCTTTGGTGGTGGTGGAGCCGAGGTCAATGCCTACAAAGGTCTTCATGCTGCCGCTCCTTTTCCACTGCGTTTCTGCTCAACCATCTGGAAGTAACTCTCCAGCCGGTTCTTGACGTTGGCCGCCGAGAAGTAGCGTGGATCCACCAGGTCTGTTTCGATGAAGGCCGCAGGTTTTCCGGTGCGCTTTTCAACTTCGCGCATGATCAGCAATTGACCGGCCGAGAAGCTGTTGCAGCTTTTGATCGAGTTGATCAGCAGGCCGTCGGCTTCGTATTCGTTGATGTAATCCGACAGCATATCGATGCGCATTGGCAGGCTGCGGTTGGTGTAGACGCCCAGGCAGTATTCCGCCAGTGACTCAAGCGGCCGGTCGGGATCGTGACGGAAGCCATAATCATAGGTGCCACCGACCTTGGTGTAGCTCGACGCGACCACGGTGGCGCCTTCGTCGTAGAACATTTTCCAGAACTGGCGGAACGAGGTGTAGTTTGGTGGACCTTCGACCACGAGACGGTATTTCTCCTCGTCCATCGGCCCGTCAGGTGTCACCGGACCAAGACCTTTCTGTATCCGCTCGTCAACCTCTTCGCGCAGGAAGCGATAGTAATCGATAGCGTCGTCGGTGCCACGGAAGGCCCCGAAAATCGGCCCGATATAATAGATACCGCCAAAGTAGGCATCAATCGGAGACGGTTTGTTCTTGCCCGTTTCCAGGATGTAGACCAGATCGTCCTCTGCCTGCGCCGACTTCTTCAGGTATTCGCGCAAACGGTCGATATCGAACTTCACCCCCGAGACTTCTTCAAGCGTCGGGATGACCGTTTCCTTGAACTGTTCGACCATGTACTGGATCATGTTCGGCGTAACTTTGCCGTCGGCCATGTACGGGGTCTGCAAAAATATGGTCGGGCATTTGTACTGCTCACGCAAAAGCTCGAACCATTTCAGGAAGGTGAAACAGCCGGTGTAGGACAAAAGCAGCACATCGGGTTTCGGCAGCTCCTTGCCGTTGGGGCCGATGTTCCCCTTCATCATCATCCCGATGTCCGATTTCACGTAAGTACAGACATCTTCCGAGTGACCGGCACGCTCTGCTTCCATGATGTACTGACCGGACTGCTTGCGCAAACCCGACTGAATGGCATTCACCTCAGGCAGGTTGTTGACCAGGTCGAAGCACATCAGCAGTTCGTTCAAGTTGCCCGGTACAAATGTCGAAGCCACCTTTTCACCGGTTTCCGGAGCATTGGTCAGGCGCTCGTAATGGGCCGCCATCATCTCTTTTTGTTTGATCATCGAGGCGTCCTTGAGGACGTCTGCGGGCTTGGCTTTCACGATTGAGGGTTTCATGCTGCGCTCCACAGTTTGATCGAATCAACAAAGGTTCCGGCCTGTTCACGGATCGGCTGCATCTGCCCGGAGTTTTCTGCGTACTTGAACGCGATGAACGGAACGTCGGCCTCTTTCAGGACATTTTGCAGCATCGGACGGTCCAGAAGCGCCGGATCGCAGAAACTCGTCGAAGCAAAAATCACCCCCTCGGCTCCGGATTCTTTCACCGCACGGACCAGGAACTGGCCTTTTTCCTCTTGATTTGGTTCATACTTGGCTGCAGTGGACATCGAATGATGCAGGAAGGCCTGAGACAGGTTGTAAACCGGATCTCCCTCGGTCGGCACGTCGCCAATCAGCCAGCGGCTGACCAGCATAAAATCGTCATCGACAACATAGCAGCCCGACAGTTCCAGTGACTTGATCAGGTTCAGCGGCGGCTGTTCGCAGAACATGCCCGTCACCACGACCTTGGAATTGTCCTTGATAGGGCGATCTTCAGCTTTGACGGCGTCAATATATTGCCGCAGCAGTACGTTGTGTTCTTCCACCGGCAACACCAGGCCCGCGCGAATTACAAGATAGGCCTCCGAGGCAGGCGCCTGCCAAGGCACTTGCGCCCGCAACGTATAGAGCTCCTTAACCAGCTCACGGTTCGCGTTATAGACCGTGATTGAGTTGCGGATCTCGTCATCGCTGATCTTGTGTCCGGCAATCTGTTCAAGATCACGCAGCAGTTCGCGCATTTCACCGATGTAGAAGGTGCCGCCAATCTCATCCTTGTAAGTTTGCGGCACATCGAAATATTTGGAATACGTGTCGGGAAACAGCATCTTCCACATGCCGGACAAGTTGCGGATCACATCGCAAATCGACGGAAACAGCATGCCGTCAACGAAATCCAACCGACCGGATATACCCAACTCGATAGTCGAGCGCGGAATGCGGCAAATGTAACTCTGGTAATAAGCGTCGCCGTGAACCACCTCCAGATTGTCACCGCCACCCATAATGCCAAGCGGCAGCATGCCAGCGGCGTGAATCAGTTCACGCGGAACATAGACAGGCATATAGCCAATCACCTTCCGGCCTTCTTTGGCGGCTTTCCATTCGCGTGCGGCGGTAAAGCTGAGATCTTCGTAAAGCGCCTCGCAGCGTGCGACAATTTCGGATGTGGATTGTGTCATCTGTTTTCCCACTTTGCTGGACGCTTGGCGATAAAGGCTTCGAGCCCTTCCACCGCATCTTGGGTTGACATCAGATCGTTCAGGTACAGGTTTTCGACCTCGTCGAGACGTGCAATCACCTCGCGGCAGTATCCGGCTCTGGCGGCGCGGACTGCCATGCGCAAGGAACTTGTGCTTTTCGGTTTGAGATGGTTTTCGACGTAGGCGATGACCGCGGCTTCCGGGTCCTCAGCGACCGCGTCAACCAGACCCATGGCAAAGGCTTCGCTGCCGCTGACCGACCGCCCCGAGTATAGTAGATCCTCGGCTCGCGCCTGCCCCACACGACCCGGCATCAGGCAGGACGCAGCGGGAGCAAATACACCCAGCATCATTTCCGGTTGACCCAGATTGGCCTCCGGCGCGGCAAAGATCATATGTCCCGCCATCGCCACCTCAAGACCACCGCCCAGGCACTGGCCGCGCACCGCAACCAGAACCGGCACCGGAAACTCCAGCATCCGGCGCACCAGCGCATGCAGCGATTTCAGCATCTCCTCGCAGCTCGCCGGCAGGTGTTCTTCAACTGAAGCGCCAAAGCTGAAATGCGGTCCCTCGGCCTCGACCAGCACCGCTGCCAGATCGCGATCATTCTGGTGCGCGGCAAAGGCTGCTTCCAGCGCCGCGATCATTTCGGCATCAACGATATTCGCCTTTGGCCTGTTCAACCGCAGCCGCAGTAGCGCGCCCTCCAGATCCAGCGTGATACCAAGAACATCGCTCATTTGCGCGCTCCCGGCATCATCGAGTCGATATAATCCGGCGTCCATTTGGCGCCTTCGGCCAGCTCCTTGCGCAAAAGCGCAAAGTCAATTTCACGGCCCACTTCGCGATTGCCCTCATTGAAGGCACGGAAGCCCATGTTGGCTTCGGTCATCATGTTGCCGCCCAGCCAAGCGCGAGAGTTTTCCTTGTTGGCGTTCCAGGCGTTGAGCTTGGGTTTGCGCAGCTCTTCAACCGACTTGGTGGTGCAATCGGGGAAGGTCAGCAGCAGTTTGCCGCAAAGCTCTTCAACCTTGGCATCCAGCGCGCTCAGGTCCATCTCGCCGCGTTTCATCAGCGCTTTGCCTTCGGCCAGCGCGTCACCGGTCTTCAGCTCTCCGTGCAGCAAACGGCCCATTTTGTCGGTGATCATGCGGGTCTCGACCAGCGGGTTGGCTACGTATTCGCCATCCACCTTCAACCCCGGAACAATGTCGGTCAGTATGCCCAGACGTAGCGCCTTTTGCGCGGTGAAGCTTTCACACAGAACACCGGAATTCATTGCCTGTTCGCAGCCGATCATCACCGGCAGAAAATCTGTCGAGCCGCCAATTGCCGCCGAACCGTGCTTGGGACCAGCCTGACCGAACCGCGCCATGTCTTGCGCGACGGAGAAATCGCACGCCATGCCGATCTCCTGGCCACCGCCGATCCGCATTCCGTTGACCCGGCAGACCACCGGCTTGTCGCAGCCGAGAATTGCCGACACCATGTCATTGAACAGGCGCATGTACTGGCGGTATTCATGCGGACGACCGGCATAATATTCCGCATATTCCTTGGTGTTGCCACCGGTGCAGAATGCCTTGTCACCAGCGGCGGTAAACACCACGGCATTCACATCGCGCATATTTGATGCGGCGCGGAAGGCAAGGATCACCGACTTCACCATATCCGTGGTGTAGGAATTGTACTGCGCTGGATTATTGAGGGTGATCCAGGCATTGTAGAGCCCCTCGGCCATGGTGCCATCTGGCAGTTTCGCCGGGCGTTTTTCAAAAATCACCTGGTCGGTGATAGCTTCGCGCGCGGCATCTGAAACAATATCGTGCGAAACAAAGTCAATTGGTTCAAAACTCATTCTGAATCTCCTTCATTCACCGGGCACGAGGATCTGACGCCGGACCAGTTTGCCGTCATGCACGGCCTGGAATATGTCGTTGATGTCATCAAGCGGTCGCTGTTCAACAAATGGCGACAGCTTGACTTTGCCGCTCATCACAAGGTCCAGCGCACCGGGATACAGTTCGGGCGGACAGCCCCAGTTGCCCAACATCCGGGCGTGAAAGGCCATCAGGTTCGACAGTCGTACTTCCAGCTTGTCCATGGTGAAGCCAACCACGCACATGGTGGCGCCGTGGTTCAGCAAGCCGAAAGCCGCAGCCTGCCCGGCAGCAGTTCCGGAACATTCCATGATGATCCATTCAGAAGTGCGCAAACCGTTGGCCTTGGCGAAGTCGATGATTTCCTTCTTCAGGCTGCGCGGATCAAAGTCGCGTGCATCCAGCGTCAGCGACGCGCCGTATCCGGCAACTGCGGCAAGCTTTTCAGGCACCACGTCGATCGCTACGACCGTGCCCCCCATCGCGGAGGCGACCTGCACCGCGTATCCACCGACACCGCCGACACCGTTGACGATCACCAGATCGCCCTCGCCAACCCCGGCCTGCACCGCCGCCTGATACGGTGTCGTCAGCGCGTCCGCGACCACTGACACATCCGCGAGCGACAGACCAACCGCCGCAAGCCGGTCGGTATCCACCGGGCACAGGCCACGTGAAGGCACGGTTATATGACTGGCAAAACCACCTTGAATGTCGTTGCCCGGCATTTTTTGCGCCCGGCATATGGTCCCCTTGCCCCGCTGGCAGGCATCGCATTCGCCGCAAGGCATTACCGCAGGAACGATCACCGGCTGGCCAAGCCATTCCTCGGCACCCGCGCCAGCCTCGACAACAATGCCGCTGATCTCGTGACCGAGCGTCAGCGGCAGCGGTTGATTGGTGCGCACGCCATCGTAATAGAAGCCGAGGTCGGTATGGCAGACGCCGCAGCCCGATACTTTGACGACGACCTCGCCGGGTCCCGGCTTTTCAAGGTCGAAGGCTACTTTTTCAAGCGGCTTTTCCCCTGAAACCATCATCCAGCGTGTTGGCATCTTCATCCTCCTGAGACTCGACCCAGAGCCTTGTTGACAGCGCTTCAAATCTTTATTACCGTAAATTGGTACTTCATTACCTATTTAAGGTCAACCAAGAAATGGTCTGAGGCCAGAAACCAACGAAAACCCGGCCAGAGCGTAGAACGGATTCTTTATGGACGCCCTTTCCCCTCAAGCAAAAAATGTATCATTCGCGGTCGTCGGCACCGGTGGAGCGGGAGCGATCACGGCAGGTTCGATATTGCTCGAAGCAGCCGGAAAGTCGGGCTGGTACGGGCTTCTCACCCGTTCGGTCGGACCACAGATACGCGGCGGCGAAGCTGCGGCATTGGTAAGACTGTCGACAAAACCGGCCGCCTGCATGTCAAAGGAATTTGACATACTTGTCGCTATCGACTGGAAGAACGCCGATCGTTTTATCAACGCGATGCCGGTGGCTGCCGGCGGGTTGATCGTCTGCGACCCCGCAGCCGGGGATCCGCCGCAAGCGGCGCTCGATATGGATTGCACCATCGTGCAATGCCCGATCGGCGAGTTGGCCAAGTCAATTCCAGGTGGCCGCGAAAATATGATCTCGATCGGCCTGGTCGCCCAGTTGGCTGGGCTGCCGGTGGATAATATCATGAAGGTGGTGCAATCGAAGCTGGGCAGCAAAGGCGAACAGGCCGTTGAAACCGGCCGAGCCTGCATTGCCGCCGGCATGACCGCTGCCAGCGGCTTCAACCACGCCTATACGCTGGCGCCGCCCATTGAGCAGGACGGCAGCCGCTGGCTGATCACCGGGAACGAAGCTGTCGGCCTTGGCGCCCTGCGCGGCGGAGTTCGGTTTGCCGCCGCTTATCCGATCACCCCTGCCACCGAAGTGCTGGAGTATCTGTCCCCTGCGCTGGCATCGATCGGCGGCTCGCTGGTGCAGGCGGAGGACGAACTTGCCTCAATCAACATGATCATAGGCGCATCCTTTGGTGGTCTCCCCTCGATCACGGCGACATCCGGTCCGGGTCTCTCGCTGATGATGGAGAGCCTCGGACTTGCGGCTGCCTCGGAAACCCCGATTGTCGTTGTCGACGTTATGCGGGTCGGCCCGTCAACCGGTATCGCCACCAAATCCGAACAATCCGATCTCAACATTGCGGTCTATGGCTTCCATGGCGACGCGGATCACGTGGTGGTGGCCCCCCTCAGCGTGGCCGACTGTCTGTTCACCGGGCAATGGGCGGTGCATATTGCCGAAACCCTTCAGACGCCGGTGATTTTGTTATCGGATCAGTCACTCGGCCAGGCCCGACTGCTGATCGACAAACCGGCGGATGTCACCTTCCTGACCCAGCGCAAAACGTTTATCGCCGAAGACGAAGACTACAAACGCTACGCGCTCACCGCGGACGGCGTTTCGCCGATGTCGCTGCCGGGCCAGCCAGGCGGGCAATATACGGCTGACGGATTGACTCATACGGAAAAGGGCACGCCCTCGAGCACCCGGCGCGATCAACGCGAACAGATGAACAAGCGTCACGACAAAATCAACAACTTCGACTACGGCGCTCATTGGGGTGTCTGTGAAGGCGACGCTGCCAGTGACACAGTGATCCTGACCTGGGGGTCGCTGACCGGGGCCGCGCGTGAAACCCTGGACACGTTGGCGGATGAAGGCATCCCGGCCAGGCTTGTCTCATTGCGTCAGATCTCGCCTTTCCCGGAGGAGGCGCTGACCAAGGCCCTCACCGGCGCCAGGCGTGTGCTGTTTGTCGAGCAAAGCCATTCCGGTCAGTTCTATCGCCACGTGCGGGCGCATATCGACCTGCCGTTTGAAACCAGATCGCTCAACCGCGAGGGACCGTATCTCATTGGCCCCGACGAAATCGCCTCCCAGATCCGTGATTGGAAAAACCAATGAACGCCCCCAGTTTCAAGGCCAGCAGCTACAAGTCCGATATCACGCCGATCTGGTGCCCGGGCTGCGGTGACTTCCACGTTCTGATGTCGATCACCAAGGCGTTGGCCAAGTTGGGACGCCCACCTGAGGACATTGCCGTCATCTCGGGTATCGGCTGCTCATCGCGGATCCCGGCCTATACCAACTGCTATGGCTTTCACGGAGTGCATGGCCGCTCGCTGGCGGTGGCCGCCGGACTGAAAGTGGCACGCCCCGATTTGACGGTGATGGCGATGAGCGGCGACGGCGACGGCTTCTCGATCGGCGGCAACCACTTTCTGCACGCCTGCCGCCGCAATATCGATATGACATATGTTGTGATGGACAACCGGGTTTATGGCATGACCAAAGGTCAGCCTTCCCCAACCACAGAACCGGACTGGGACAGCGCCCTGTCCCCGGGCGGTACCGGCCTGTCGCCCTTCCATCCGCTGGTGATTGCGTTGGCCTCCGGTGCCAACTTTGTCGCCCGCGAGTTTTCCGGCAACATCAAGGCCTGCACCGAGACCATCTTCGAGGCGATCAAACACCCCGGTTTTTCCTTCGTGGAAATCCTCAGCCCCTGCGTCACCTTCCGCCCGGATGAAAAAGAGTGGAAGAACCAGGTGCACGAGGCCAGCGTATCGGAAACTGATGACCCGGCCCGCGCCGCGCGCCGCATCATGACCGACGACGGTATGAACACCGGCATCCTCTACCGCGGCCGTCGCAAACCCTACTTTGCCTCGGTTTCTGACAGGACAGGCGACCTTACCACACTGGAACAGGCCTTCGAAGTCTGAAGACCGCACTGCTCCCACTCGGCTTTGTGCCGAGTGGAGGACAACAAACAGCTATTCAAAAAAGACAGATCTGCGCGGTGCATTGCAGAACCACACGCGCCTTATTCAGCTGCGCACGCCAATGGTGACAGGAGGCTTGACGTGCACCTCCCTGGTCACCGTTAGCGTTCGTCGATGACTCGCACCGCTTTACCTTGCGAGCGGGGAAGCTGACCAGGGAGCTTTGCGGTGACTGCACAGCTCACGCCAATGACCGATTTGATGTGATGGCGCACCTCTGAGGCCTTGTTTTTTAGCACGTCTGCCCCTTCGCCAATGCCGGGTTGCACCTCGATATCCAACGCCATGGCATCAAGCGGACCATCCTTGAACAAGCGGATCTGATAGTGCGGTGCCAGTCCGTCGAGCCCGACAAGCACCGCTTCCATCTGGCTTGGATAGACGTTGACGCCGCGGATGATCATCATGTCATCGTCACGGCCGTCAACCCGCATGATCCGCACATGGCTGCGACCGCAAATGCAGGGCTCGTCAGTCAGACGGGTGATGTCACGGGTTCGATAGCGGATCATCGGCATCGCTTCCTTGGTCAGCGTGGTGATCACCAATTCGCCGGTTTCACCCATCGGCAGCGGCTCCAGCGTTTCGGGATCGATGATCTCGAACAGGAAATGATCCTCCCAACCATGCAGGCCGTCGCGGGCAGCATCGCATTCGCAGGCCACTCCCGGCCCCATGATCTCCGAGAGCCCGTAGATATCGCAGGACGTGATACCCAGCCGCCGGTCCAATTCGGCGCGCAGCTGGTTCGACCATGGCTCGGCTCCGAACAGGCCCCGTCGCACCGGCAACCTGGCGATATCAACCCCCATACTTTCAGCCACCTCGGCAATATTGAGCGCGTAGGACGGGGTTGAGCACAATATGCGGGGCTTGAAGTCATTGAGAAGTGTCACCTGCCGCTCGGTGCCGCCACCGGACACCGGCACCACCACGCAGCCCAGTTTTTCGGCACCAAAATGCGCCCCGAGACCGCCGGTGAACAAGCCATATCCATAGGAGTTATGCACCATATCGCCGGGTCGAATACCGACCCCCGCCAT
>NZ_JAILWL010000118.1 GCF_025698965.1 Roseibium sp. | reverse complement strand
AAGTAGACGATTTCACCTTCGAAGAGGACCGATACCGTCATCTCGTAAACACCGTGGTTACCAAGCTGAAGGTCGACCATCAACTCGAATTCCATGATGAATTCTTCAATTCCGTAGTCGAATGCCTGTCCCTCAACGTTGAGCATTTGCTCGTATCCGTAGGCGGTCAGGATCAGATTGCCTTGAGGATCCAGGCCTTCGGTCTGAATAGTTGTTGCGACTTCGGCGTCCATCGAAATGTAGAGCTGTCTGAACTGCGTGTCGTAGAGACTGCCTTCAACGTGATAGGCAAGACCGCTCTGATACTCCACGGGGGTCTGTTGCCCATTGACGTTCATGGTCTTGATTTCAGTCATGCGCTCTTCGGTGAGCGCGAGTACATCAAGGGTCCCGTCGTCCGAGCGGAACGAGTAGTTTTCCATTTCCAGGCCAAAGCCCAGTTGCTGCTCGCCCGCTCCGTTCGAAGACTGGACCTCCGAGACGATGTTGCCCTGCGGGCCTTCCTGAAGCTCTCCGCTCGGAAGGTTGTCCTTTCCGTCGAGCACGTACGGATCCAGGTTCAGGAAAGGAAGGTCGTAGGCTGAATACCCGTTTTCCGAATTTACTGTTGGTGTCGCCTCAGCTGCAGGCTCGATAACTAGATTTCCCGGCGGACCGCTCTGTTTTACCTGTCCGGTTGTTGTTGTCAGACCGTCTAGATGCTGCTGGAGCAGATCATCGAGATTCGTGAAATTCGTATTTGTAAATCTAGAGTGAGTATTCATGGTGTTCCCTCTCCGTAAGTCTGTCTTTCAACGCGAGATCTATTTGATTAGATCTGCAATAAAAGATTTGGTGAGAGGTGAGGGGCGTTCAATTAAAATATTTTTCATTAAATATTGGAAATATTTCGATTTACACATTAAATAATTGGCGATTGGATTTTGTAATTTTCGAAAAGATCAAGGTGAAATTCATTCTTTACTTATGATCTGGAATTTATTCTTGATAATTGAAGTCATAATAAAAGACCGGCGCTGATTGCACCGGTCTTCGTGTTCTAAATCCGTTTGCCTGTCAGTTTACGTTGATCCAGCGCAGCATCAGGAAATTGTCTGCTCTCTGAGTCAGGTCGACATTGGACTTCGATCCCCAAAGCAGAGGTTGAACGTGCAGCGGAACATAAACGACATCGTCGCGAATGATACCTGCAACTTCGTCCAGCATCTCCTGGCGTTTGGCCGGGTCGATTTCCTTCTGGATAAGCGGCAGGAGTTCATCCACTCGGGCATTGGAATAGCCGCCGAAATTCCAGCTGCCGAGTTTCTTCTCGTCGTTCTTGGTGGTGACCAGGAAGCGGACCGGATGTTCGGCATCGAACGTGCCAGGTGACCAGCCGAGTAGATACATATCGAAATTACCTGCCCTGAGTTCCGGCCAGTAGTTTCTTACCGGCATGGCGTTGAGGTCAGCCTTCATACCGGCTTGCGTCAGCATGGCCGCCATGGCTTTGCACAAGGCTTCGTCATTTATGTAGCGGTCATTCGGACATTTCAGGCCGAAGGAAAAACCGTCCGGATAACCTGCTTCCGCCAGAAGGGTCTTTGCGCCTTCAAGATCATATCCGGTCCGATTGCTGGCAGCTTCGCTGTAGCCCTTCATCTGTGGGCTGACCAGCTGGCTGGCGACTGCGGCGTTACCGCGCATGATCTTGTCAACGAGTGCTTCCGCGTTGATTGCCTTTTGAACGGCTTCGCGGACTTTCACATCCTGGAACGGGTTCTTGTCCGTCGTTTCTTCCGAGTATTTCAGTGCGCCCTGATCGTGTCCAAAGCCGAGCATGATCACACGGGCCTCGATGCCCTGATGCAGGCTCAAACCGTCCTGGTTTTCGATGCGATCCACGTCCTGCACGGGGACTGGATTGATCAGATCGACCTGACCGCTCAACAGACCGGACACGGCGGTTGCCGGGTTGGCGATGGGCAAGAAGGTTGCCTTGGTCAAATTGTGCTGTTTTTCATCCCACCATCCGTCAAACGGTTCCAGCACGGTTTGCACGCCCGGTTCGCGGGAAGTGACCACAAATGGTCCGGTACCATTCGTATTGAGGGTGGCAAAGGTTTCGGTTTCCTTCGCCGGACGAACGGCATTGTTCGCTTCGGCCCAATCCTTGTCCATGATCATGAAATTGGCAATGGAATCCGGAAAGATCGGGTTTGGATCGTGGGTCAGGAAGTCGATCGTGTAGTCGTCGACGATCTTCACTTCCTTTACCGGCGCGAACCAGGAGCTGGTGTCTGCTTCTTCGGACGACGCGCGCTCATAGGAAAACAGCACATCTTCCGCTGTTAAGTCGGAACCATCGTGGAATTTAACGCCTTCGCGCAGTTTGAAGCGCCAGCCGTCTCCGCCAATCGGCTCCCAGCTTTCTGCCAGTGAGCCTTCGATCTGCATGTTCTTGTCGCGGCGAACCAGTCCTTCATAGACGTTGTTCAGGAAGCCGAGAACCGGTGCAGAGTTGACTGCATGGGGATCCATCGTCTGTGGATCTGTGGGTGAGGACCAGCGCAGTTCCGCAGCGCTTGCAAGCGATACGGATGAAAGCAGGGCGGCGGCAAGAGTAAAACCGGTGGCAGACAGCGTGCCCCGGTGCGATGACTTTGTCATGACATCCCCATCAACAGTTGTGGTCTTATGGTTGGAAGCCAGCCTAAGCCATTTCAGTACAAAAGAAATACCGGACCCGCATGCGGGCCCGGTCAGTGTGTCAAAAAAATGTGATTAATGCTGCAGCTTTCAGGCTTTCCCGGTCACCATCAGTGCAAAGGCCTGATTCAGCGCGACTTCCTTGAGGCGGTCGAAACGGCCGGAAGCACCACCGTGACCGGCTTCCATATTGGTCTTCAGCATCAGCAGGCTGTTGCCGGTTTTGGTTGCGCGCAGCTTTGCGACCCACTTGGCCGGTTCCCAATAGGTGACGCGCGGGTCCGTCAAGCCGGCTACGGCAAAGATCGCCGGATAGTCCTTCGCCTCGACATTGTCGTATGGAGAATAGGACGCGATGTATTCGTACGCTTTCTTGTCGGTGATCGGGTTACCCCACTCCGGCCATTCAGGCGGTGTGAGCGGCAATGTATCGTCCAGCATCGTTGCCAACACGTCGACGAAGGGGACCTCGGCAATGATGCCGCCGAACTTTTCCGGTGCCAGATTTGCGATTGCACCCATTAACATGCCACCGGCAGAGCCGCCCTGGGCAACAATCCTGTCATGCGCCGTGAAATTTTCAGCTACAAGATGATCCGCTGCGGCGATGAAGTCGGTGAACGTGTTCTTTTTCTTTTCCCGGCGGCCGTCCTTGTACCAGCGAAAGCCTTTGTCCTTGCCACCGCGGATGTGCGCGATGGCATAGACAAAGCCACGGTCGACGAGCGACAGGCAATTGGTGTTGAAACTGGCCGGAATGGCAATGCCGTAAGAACCGTAGCCGTAAAGGAGAAGCGGTGCGGATCCGTCGAGCCTTGTGTCCTTGTGATAAAGAAGCGAGATCGGAACGGTTTCGCCGTCCGCTGCCGGTGCCAACAGACGCCGGGTGACGTAATCCGACGCGTCATGTCCGGACGGAACTTCCTGCTCCTTTCGCAGGACGCGTTCGCGGGTTTCGACGTTGTAGTCGAAAGTTTGCGACGGCGTCGTCATTGACGAATAGGAAAAGCGGATGGTCGTTGTGTCGAACTCGTAGCCGCCGCCCATTCCAAGCGAATAAGCCTCTTCGTCAAAAGCGACGGAATGTTCGATATTGTCGGCAAGTCTGCGGATGACGATCCGCGGCAAGCCGTCTTCCCGTTCCAGCCGTGTCATGAAGGACTTGTAGACGCAGTGGGACAATATCAGGCAGCCCGGCTTGTGCGGCACGAGATCCACCCAGAATTCCCGACCCGGTGTTGCCTTGGGGGCAGTGACGATCTTGAAGTCTTCCGCGTCGCCCAGGTTGGTCAGGATGTAGAGCGTGTCTCCATGATCCTCAACGGAATACTCCACGCCGGTATCGCGCGGCGCAATCAGCACAGGTGGCAATTCGGGCTGATCAGCCGGGATCATCCAGACTTCAGAGGTTTCATGGTCGTGGATGTCGATCACGATGGTGTCGCCGGACTGGGTCTTGCCGACACCCATGAAGAAACCGGGGTCTTTTTCTTCAAAGACCAAAACGTCGTCGACCGGATTGGTGCCGATCTTGTGGCGGAACAGTTTCGAAGGGCGGTGGTTTTCGTCAAGGCGGACATAGAATACGAACTTGGTGTCTGCGGAGAACACGCCGCCACCGCCGGTATCTGCAATGCTGTAGTCCAGATCCTTGCCCGAGGCTATATCCCGCAATTGCAGCGAGTAATATTCCGATCCCTTGTCGTCATAGGCCCAGGCGAGCAGCTTGTGATCCGGAGACTGGCTGGCGCCGCCGATCCTGAAATAGGCCTTGCCCTTGGCCTCCTTGTCGCCGTGCAGAAGCACGGTTTCTTCGTCGCCGTCCCGTGGTGTGCGGAAGAAGATCGGCTGCTGGCCACCGGTTTCATATTTCAGACCGTAGGCATAGGGGCCGTCAGGCGAGGGAACGGAACTGTCGTCTTCCTTGATCCGTCCACGCATCTCCGCAAAGAGCTTTTCCTGCAGCTCCTTGGTCGGTTCCATCTGGGCATCCTGATAGGCGTTTTCCGCCTCCAGATAACTTCGGATATCCGCGTCCAGAACATCCGGATCGCGCATGACTTCCTGCCAGTTGTCGGCGCGGAGCCAACTGTAGGCATCCGTGCGGGAAACGCCGTGGGTCTCAAAGGTTTCTGGGCGTGCTTCGGCACGCGGGGGGAAAGCATCCTGTTTCATGGGTTCCGAGGTAATAATTCCGGTGCTTGATGGCAAGGGTCAGTTTTCATCGATTTGTGACAAGAATGGTGCAATCCATCAGCTGCGAGACGCAAAATCGGCATCGCGCGGATCACCCAGGGTGGCGCTGTTCAAGTATCCCTTCTTCATCTTGTTGCCTTCGTACAGAAAAAAGGCGATGGCGCGGGTCTCGAATGGCTGGTCCGTCACGCGCGATCTGCCGCGTGTGTAATGCATGCTGAAAAGGCGGTCGCCGTCTTCCATCATCTCGACGAAATCCTGTTCATGAACGTCCGCATCCTGTCGCATGCGATCTATCCGGCTTTGAAACTGCGCCTTTGAAAGGATGTGGCCGTCGATCTCCGCAGAAAAGTCATCCGTGAAATATGTGTCCAGAACGTCCTGCGCACTCATTTGTGTCGCAAAGACCCAGTCGGACATGAAGTCCTGAAACTGCGTTTGAAGGGGGCCATTGAAGCCGTTTCTTTTCTGTTTGCCAGTCATTTCCCGTGTACTTCTTTTTGGTGTTTCTTCAGGTAAAGTGGTTGTGCCCAAAGTGGCGTGGGCGCGCTCGACGTTCAAGTTAAATCCCGGTAAGTGCAATTTTTCCGTGTCTTGAGGTCCAAATCGCAAGATAGGTCCCTTCAGGGCAAGCCGGTGTCGGTTTGCCGATTGACAGTTTTCGGAAATTGCTCCAATCAGAAAGGTGATGGTTCTCGAATCCAGGGTCTGGATCGGGATTAAAAGGGAACACGGTGCGGCGTAGCCAAAAGGCACCAAATCCGTGACTGCCCCCGCAACTGTGAGCGGTGAGCGAACCTGAAAGCGCCACTGGGGAAACCCCGGGAAGGATCAGGTAAGCTGTGACCCGCAAGTCAGGAGACCTGCCATTTCATTTTCAACTTCAACCCGGACGGGGTGTTCCGGAGGAGCGAATGATATGGCTAAACAGCACCTGCTGACACGGTTTGACATTCGGTTCTTCAACGCCTCGCGCAATCGCGGAGGGCGATATGAACCGGAAACTGCAAACAGAAACACTTCCCATTCCCGTATTCCTGGCTAAGGCGAGCGCTATCAGCGAGCGTGCTGCACGAGCGATGCGGCCAAACGGAACCGAGTTCGATCTTGCAAATCACAATACAGGTAACGTAATAACATTACGTAATCGAATTCCTGTTTTCAAAGAGGCGGATGAGGTGGCTGCAAAAACCGACGAACGTGGAAAGCTGGATCACGCACGAACTGTCACAATCGGCCGGTTGAATTCCGAGGATCCTGCCAATGAGTGCTGACCCACACAAGATATTCGTCTGCACCTCCTGCCGTTACAGGGGCAGTAACTGCCAACCCGGATTTGAGTTGATCAAGAAATTGCAAGATGCTCTGAAAGTGGCAGCGCCTGTTGTCGGTGATGATTTTGAAGTGTCTGGCATCGCCTGTATGGCGGGATGTTCGCGCCCCTGTACAGTGGCTTTCAGGGCCAGCGAAAAGGCGACCTATCTCTTTGGAGACATCGATCCGGATGTCGATATTGACGACCTCGTCGCGTTTGCGCAGCAATACCGCGACCTGGAAGACGGTTGGTGCTCGTCGGGCGAGCGCCCGGGTAAACTGCGCCGCACCGCCCTTGCCCGCATTCCGGCAGCGATGATCGTGACCGAGGCCAATGAGGTCATGGTCTCATGAGTGGTGCGGTGCTGTCTGTCAAGCGAACAAGCTGGCGATTGGGGCAGGGAGAAACAATCCTGCATCCGGTCAGCTTCGACCTTCAGGCAGGCCAGATCCTCGGTATTGCCGGCGCCAATGGTGCCGGCAAGTCGACCCTGTTGAGGCTGCTTTACCGCTTCCACAAACCCAGTACGGGAACGATCCATCTGGATGGTCAGGACATCTGGCGCCTGTCTGCCCGTGAAACCGCCAAAAAAGTGGCTGCCGTGCTTCAGGAGCAGCCGACGGATTTTGCACTGACCGTGCAAGAAATCGTTTCGCTTGGGCGCAGGCCGCATGGTTCAGGCTTTTCCGGACGTGGCAGAAGAGACGCCGAGATTGTCGCAGGCGCGCTTGACCAGATGGGACTTCACGATTTTGCCGGCCGTTTCTTTGGAACACTGTCGGGTGGGGAACGTCAGCGGGTGATGGTCGCACGGGCGCTTGCCCAGGAGCCGCAACTTCTCATCCTCGATGAGCCGACCAATCATCTGGATATTCGGCATCAGCTGGAAATCGTGGCGCTGATCAGCAGCCTTAACATCACCATCGTCACCAGTCTGCATGATCTTAATCTGACAAGCGAAGTTTGCGATCGGGTGCTGCTGCTGCACAAAGGGGCAGCTGTCGGATTTGGCCCTCCGGACACCGTGCTGACGCAGAAAAACATCGAACAAGCCTATTCCGTTCAGGCACGCTTTGCGCAGATTTCCTCAAGCGAACGACCTCATCTTACCTTTCATCTATAAGTTATGGAGACATTCATGAAACGTCTGGCTCTCTGCCTGGCCTCAACACTTCTTGCCGGTTCGGCATTCGCCCAAACGACCGTTCAAAGTTGTGACCGTGAGGTCGTCTTTGACACGCCGCCCAAGGCAGCCGTTTCGAACGACGTCAACCTGACAGAAATGATGCTCGTTCTCGGGTTGCGCGATCGCATGGTCGGATACACGGGTATTTCAGGCTGGAAGACCCTTGATGAAGAAATGCGTGACGGTGTAGCGGAACTTCCGGAACTTTCCGAGAAATATCCGAGCAAAGAAGTGCTGATCGGCGCTGACGCTGATTTCTATTTCGCCGGCTGGAACTACGGCATGAAAGTGGGTGGGGAAGTCACACCGGACACGCTGGAGCCGTTCGGCATCAAGGTCTACGAGCTAACGGAGTCCTGCATCCATATCGGTGACAAACCCAAAGTGTCGATGGATGACATGTACAAAGACCTGATCAATCTGGGCAAGATCTTCGGTGTTGAAGATACCGCGTACGATCTGGTCGCAGGATACAAGAACGCTCTCGACCAGTTTACATCTTCGCTGAATGCCGGTGAGGAGCCGTTGCGGGTCTTTGTTTATGACAGCGGTCAGGACAAGCCGTTTACGGCCGGACGATACGCCATGCCGACAGCACTGATCGAAGCAGCGGGCGGCGTCAACGTTCTGGATGACTTTGAAAAGAGCTGGGCGAAGATCGACTGGGAAACCGTTGTCGACAAGAATCCTGAAATGGTCGTGATCGTGAATTACGGCAATGTCACCGCTGACCAGAAGCGGGAATTCATGAAAAACAATCCCGCTCTTGCCGAGATCGATGCGGTCAAGAACGACCGTTTCGTCACATTGGAGTATGTCGAGGCAACACCGGGGCCACGCAACATCAAGGCGGTCAAGAAACTCGCCGAAGCCTTCTGGGGAGAGTAAGTCTTGTTACAGCGGGCAGCGGCAGATCTTAAGGGGGAGGCAACAGAAGCAAGGGTTCGCCGGGCTTCTGTCGGGCGGTTCGGTCTGCTTTTACTCATTGGTGTTTTTGCACTTTGCATGTCAGTCGTTGTTGCGCTGTCGGTCGGGGCGGTCTCCGTCCCTGCCGGAACCGTGTTCGGCATTGTTGCCAATAAACTGTCTCCCGGACTTGTTGAGGTGGACTGGTCGAAGGGCAGGGAGGCGATCGTCTGGGATATCCGGTTTCCCAGAACCCTGTTGGCAGGTTTTGTCGGGGCGGGGTTGGCCATAGTCGGAGCTGCCCTTCAATCGGTAACCCGCAACCCTCTTGCCGATCCGCATCTGCTGGGCATTTCCTCCGGGGGCGCTGCAGGAGCCATTCTTGCACTGCTCCACACCGGGCTGTTCCTGGGTCTGCTTACGGTGCCCCTGATGGCATTCATCGGTGCGCTTGTCGCGACCCTGGTGGTCCTGGGGGTGACGCATTTTGCTTCCGCCACGAGCGCTGACAGGCTTGTCCTGGCCGGGGTTGCGGTGTCTTTCATCATAATGTCGCTGGCCAATATTCTGATTTTCCTGGGAGACCCGCGAGCAACCCACACTGTCGTGTTCTGGATGCTGGGCGGGCTTGGGTTGGCGCAGTGGTCTCATCTTCTGTTTCCGCTTGGAATTCTCTTGCTCACTGTTCCCTATCTCCTGACAAAAGCAGGTGATCTCAATGCCATGACCATCGGTGATGAGACCGCTTCCACGCTCGGTGTTCCTGTCGCCCGGTTTCGGCTGACGGTCTTCGTTGTCGGAGCGCTGATTACGGGAGTTATGGTGGCATTTTCCGGTATCATTGGCTTTGTCGGCCTCATGATCCCGCATATCGCCAGGTATCTGGTCGGTGGTAGCTATAACCGTGTTCTACCCGCATCCTTGTTACTCGGGGCGATCTTCCTGATCTGGGCCGATATTCTGGCGCGCACCCTGATGGCACCGGAAGACATGCCGATTGGCATCGTTACGGGCCTGATCGGTGGGGTGTTCTTCATTTTTCTGCTCAAGTCGCGATCGCGGGCTTAAAGCTTGTCCTTCCGTTGTTGAACAATTTGATTTCAAAAAACGGCTCGCTCGACAGTACGCCGCGAAGCGCGACGCAGTGGTTGCGCAAATCTGTGGAATGCCGCTGAAGAGCTGTTTTTCCTCACCCTATAGGAGCGGTGCCTTTTACCTGCTATCGGCGATGACGGCATTCATAGAGCGTGCCCTGGGCCGACCTCGCATCAGAATGAACACCATGATCGCCATGTTGATGAAGTTCCAGGCAATGCCGTTCAGGAAAGCTGCATCATAGGAGCCGGTCAGATCATAGACCAGACCGGAGAGCCAACCGCCGAGCGCCATGCCCAAAACCGTTGCCATCATGACCAGTCCAACGCGCTGACCTGCTTCGCGGGCCGGCAGGTACTCGCGTACGATGACCGCGTAGCTGGGCACAATTCCGCCCTGGGACAGGCCGAAGATGAGGGAGACCAGGTAGAGCGACACGAGGCCGTTGAAGGGGATAAAAAGGAACAGCGCTGCGCATTGCAGGACGGAGCCGACCAGCAATGTTTTAACACCCCCGATCTTGTCGGCAAGAAATCCGGAGGCCAGGCGGCTGACAATGCCGGCACCTGTCATGATCGCAATCATGTCAGCGCCAGGCGAGACGCCAAATCCAAGATCGACGCAATAGGCCACGATGTGGACCTGCGGCATCGACATGGCGACGCAGCAGGCGAGCCCGGCAATGATCAGGAGCAATTGAAGCGCTGCGGGTGACAGGCCGGTAGACTGATTGCCGAAGGCGGCATGTGAGGGACTTGCCGTAAGCTCGGATTCTGGAGGCGGGCGGCGCAGGATCAAAGCAAGCGGCACCATCGTCAAAACACAGATCAAGGCAATCAGCAGATAGGTTTCACGCCAGTCCGAGGTGGCAAGACTCAACTGAATGAGAGATGGCCATAGCACTCCGGCAAGATAGTTCCCACAAGCAGCACAGGCGACTGCAAGGCCGCGACGCTTCAGGAACCAGTGAGAGATGTCGGCGATCAAAGGACCAAAGGTTGCGGATGTGCCAAGGCCGATCAGAACGCCTTGCGCCAATGTGAATAGCCAAATATCGGGCGCCAGTGCGGCCAGAGCAAAACCTGCGCTGAGAGACAGGGCTGAGGCGATGACGGGTGGAACGATGCCGAAACGGTCAACAAATCTTCCTAGAATGAAGTTACCCGCGGCAAATCCGATCATCGTGGCGGTGTAGGGAAGAGAGGCTCCAGCCCGGTCAATACCAAAATCATCCTGGACAGCCGGAAGAACAATTACCACAGCCCACATGCCAGCCCCGCCCAGAGTGCTGAGCAGAATGGAAATCGCCAGCCGGAACCAGGCATATGGCCCATCCTGCACGAAAGGATTGGATGTGGTCGGGTCGGACATGTTCGGCTTTCAGAAAACAAGAACCACTTGCGTATCAGCTTGGGCAGCCCGGAACCAACAAATATACTTGAAGCGATTGAACAGTTTTTGAAATGAATGCGCGGAGACGCATATTTGTCGCGGCCGCGCATTCAATTCGTCAATTGGCGGCGAGTGTTTCGGAGATTACTTCACCGAGTGACTTCGCTGGATGCCCGATCAGCTCTTCAAGTGCCGTCGAGGAGTTGTAGAGTTCACCTTTCTCGGCACCACGATCCGCATCGGCGAGTGCTTTGGCGAAACCTTCCGGTAACCCGGCACTCGCGAGGACACCGGCATAGTCGGATTCGGTCAGGTTCCTGAACGGAATATGGCGGCCTGTCTGTCTAGAAAGTTCGGCGGCAAGTTCTGCAAGGGTGAAACCCGGCTGGCCGCCAAGCTCTAGAGCGCGGGTGGTTGTGTCTGTGCCGGCTACGGTCCTCGCAGCCGCTTCCGCAAAATCCTCCCGGCCTGCTGCGGAGAATTTACCGGCACCGCTGGCACCAACAACGGCTCCATGTTCAAGCGCGGCGGCGATCTTTCCGGCAAAATTCTCGACGTACCATCCGTTGCGTAGGGAAACATGCGCAAGGCCGCTTTGATCAAGAAGCTTTTCGGTCTCGATATGTTCGGCTGCAAGAATGAGGCTCGACTGAGGAACGTTCAATAGGCTCGTGTAGACGATGAATTCGACGTCCGCCTTCTTGGCTGCATCAATGACCGCGGCGTGTTGCGGAACGCGATTTCCGACATCCGAACCAGAAATAAAGAGCAGACGTTCGACGCCATTAAGCGCAATTTTCAGGCTGTCCGGGGCGTTGTAATCGGCCTGCACCACGTTGACCTGATCGGTTGCAAGATCCTGTGCTTTTTCAGGGGAACGCACCAGCGCCCTGATGGGTGCTTCGGTCAGCAGGACGAGATGTTTCAGAGCAAGGCGGCCAAGCTGGCCGTTGGCACCGGTGACTGCGATCATGGCAATTCTCCCAAGAGTTTGATCGGTGAGTTTCTATCGATGCAAACCATGTGGACGTGGTGCTTACTTTTTGTTAGTACGTACAAAAAGGTTAGTTTTGAATTTTCTCCTCACCCTCAGCAAAGGTGTTCGTCATGACAGGTCGCGATGCGGAAAAACCGCATGAAGTCGGGTTGCAAGAAGAGGCTGCGCTGTCCGAGATGATCCGGCGGGGCGAGCTTTTTAACAAGAACTGCCCTTCAAGAGAGATCCTGAAGCATCTGACAAGCCGCTGGGGTGTGCTCGTGCTCATTGCGCTTCTGGAACGCAATCACCGGTTCTCCGAATTGAGAAGAACCGTTGGTGGTGTCAGTGAAAAGATGTTGGCGCAGACGCTTCAGACCCTGGAGGCGGACGGTTTCGTCAACCGGTATTCCCGTCCCGTGGTGCCACCGCATGTAGACTATTCTCTCACGCCGATTGGCCATGAGGTTGCGATGAAGGTGCGGGATTTTGCTGACTGGATTGAGTTAAATATCAGCCGTATCCTTGCATCAAAGCCGGAACGCTCGCATTCGGTCGATGCCTGAGGAGGACTGAATCACCTGTTATGTCGGTCCCGTGATGTCCTCAGTCCGGGGGGCAAACTCCGACCACCTCTTGATTTTCCAATCTGAAATGCAGGCAGTCTTCCGGTTTGTCGGTTTCAGGTCCCGTGCGTGTTTTAATGGGTGACGGCAGGGAAATTCGACCCAGTTCCTGCAAACTTCCTTTTTGAAACCCGACTATCCTGAGCGTTTTGCGGTCGTTCGACGGCACGGCAAGATCCGGGAGCATGTCACTGTTGAAATCAATGTCACCGGACAGAACCTGATGCCTGGACCCAATTTTGTGGTTCGAGAAACCGGCAAGTGAGGCGAAGGGAACAAGCTTGTTGCCTCGCCATTCAACGAAATGGAGCGTGCCGCCTATATGCGGCGTTTCCACGTAAGCGATTTGGGGTTGGCCGCGTCCCGCGTAATCTTCAACACCGGCTATGTTCAACCATCTGTTTGGCCGTCCTATTGCTTTCGTTGACGCGAGTTCAAGCAGTTGGTCATTTTTGATGCCGTAGAGTGAAACGCTGGCACCGGTTCTCTGGTCCGAACGGATGGTCAGAATTTCAGCGTTGCCATCACCATCCAGATCAACGAGACGTGGTGTACGATCTTCAAAGACTTGCGTTTCCGGCAAGACGAGTGAGTAACGGCGGCCATCCTTCAATTCCACATGCAGGGAACCGGCTTCGATGGCATCGCCCAATATGCCATGCCGGTAACGTTTGGTCGGCGATCCGTACCAGGTTGCCAGAACCCTCCCGTCGCTGTTTTTGAAAGTTGAAATACCCCCGTCAGGAAGGCCATTGGAAGGACGCGTTTTCTCTCCGCCCCAAACACCATCTGGCAGCGTGGGCTCACTTGCAGGAACAGGGGCCGTGAGGAGAACGCTCCAGATGACAAGCAGTGACCTTGTGGCTCTGAGTGCGGTTCTTCCGGCAGGCTCTCTATTCAATATCCGCTCCTAATTCGCTGCTTCCTAACTGGCGTAACGGTCAACGATTTCCCAGTATTTGGGATCGCGCCAGACTTTGGAAACCGCAGCAGACAGTCGCGCACGAATTTCTGGATCGAGTTCCTTGTTGGCCGCAAGCCATTGAATGCCGTGGCTCAAGGGAGCGCCGATTACGAGTTTGTCCGGATCGTATCCCATTTGGCGAAACATGTATTTGGCGCGTACCGACATAGTGTACCAGGCGTCGATCCGACCTGTCTGCAACATGGTCGTCATTTGCTCGGCGGTTGAAAGCTCGATAAAGTTTTCAATGCCTGCGCGCTGAAGAATCCGGCTGCGCTGACTTCCCAGATGAACCCCGATGACCTTATTGCTTTCAATCGCGTTTTCGAATGTGTCCAGAGGTTCACTCGTGGTCACGAACGCGCTTTCGGTGTAGATCAGCGGTGCGATGTACTGGAATTTTTTGCTCCGGGATTGCGAATAGGCAATCGTGAACAGCAGTGCACCAGGTGTGTTTTCCGCCAGTATCTGAGCGCGTTTCCAGGGCGCAAATCGGATGTCGAACTCCAGCGCAGCTTTTTCGGCTACCAGCTCCATCAGTTCAACCGCGATACCCTTTTGCTCGTTGTCGATGGAGAGCGGCGGCAGGAAACCCGTGTAGGCCACGACACGATCAGATGCGTATGCGGGGAGGGCCAATTGCAATAGAAGGCCGAGACAGACGGTTGCGGCTTGCCAGCAGGCTGCCGGCCATTTGAAAGACACAGTCACAATCCACCCCTATCAAGACGCACACGACATTGCGAAAACTAGCAGGGGTGGGTAACCGAAGTCTGAATTTGATGACGATCGCCTTGGTTTTTTTGTATCCCGAAAAAAACCGTCTAATTGCTGGAAGCGACGCGCATCGACAGCGATAGATTATTCTTCTTTTTCAGTGTCTTCGATATGTGCCGGGGGGCGACCGCCGTGAATGAAATTCATGGCGTTTCCGTTGAGGCAATATCGCAGACCGGTTGGAGCCGGGCCGTCCGGGAAGACATGTCCAAGATGGGCATCGCACTTGTCACAGCGAATTTCGGTTCGAACCATGCCATGCGAGCGATCTTCGAGTTCGCGGATTGCACCAGGGTGGACCGCATCGAAGAAGCTCGGCCAACCGCAGCCTGCGTCAAACTTTGTATCTGACATGAATAGCGGTGCGTTGCAGCACACACAATCGTAGCGCCCGATCAGCTTGTTGTCCCAATAGGGGCCTGTAAACGGGCGCTCTGTTCCAGACTGGCGTGTTACGTAAAATTGCTCCGCCGATAACTGCTGCATCCATTCCGCAGTTGTTTTTCTGACTTTTG
>NZ_JAILWL010000117.1 GCF_025698965.1 Roseibium sp. | reverse complement strand
ATTGACCAAGCGCCACGCCAAGCGGAGCACTGCAAGCGCGAGGATCACAAAACCGATTGATTTATGCAGCTGGTAAAGTTGAAACGTCGCCGGGGCGGTTTGATCAAGCGTGGTCAGGTAGAGACCAAAGGCAAGCATGCCTATGATCAGCAATGCCATCGTCCAATGAAACAGGATGGCGATGTGTCCGTATCCGGTTGAAGTGTTGCGCAGCATTGCTGGCTCCCTGGAACGCAGAGGCCGGTCGGTTCCGGCCTCTGTAACAATCAGCTTAGTTGGTCTGAGCCGCTTTCAGTGTTTCTGCGTGGAAAGTCACGCTTACTTCGTCGCCGACATAAGGAACAAATTTGTCCATGCCGAAGTCTGACCGGTTCAAAACTGTTGTTACCGCAAAACCGGCAGCTTCCTTTTTTGCCATCGGGTGTTCACCCATGGCCGTCACCTGAACGTCAAGAGTGACCGGTTTGGTAATGTCCCTGATGGTCATGTCACCGGTGACTTCAAGCTGGTTTTCACCGGTCTGTTCAACTTTGGTGCTTTTGAAGGTCGCCTTGGGAAACTTTGCGGCGTCAAAGAAATCCGGGCTCTTCAGGTGTGCATCCCGGTCAGACCAGAATGTATCGAGGCTGTCGATGTCGATGGTGAATTCGATGGAGGAGTTTGACGGCGCATCCTTGTCGATCAGCAACGTTCCATCCCAACTGCCGAAACGGCCATCGGTGGTCGAATAACCAAGGTGGTTGTAGGTGAAGGAGAGATTGGCGTGGGATCTGTCAAAGTCGTAGGCAACTGGCTCGGCAACAGCGGTGCCGGCCAGAAGAGAAAGTGCAAGCGCGGAAGCGGCAAATCGGATCATGATCAAACCTCTAGAGTGTTTTTAGGAGCGTTCGCTCATGAACGCTGTCCGCCAGATATAGGTAAAAACGGCAGTAGCGCTATTTGACTGTCTGTTCGTGCTGACTGAACAATTTCCCAAGCCCGGTTTGTATTCGGATTTTCATATTATGGCTATTAATTACAGGGGCTTGTGCGAATGGACGTGCGGGGTTTCATCGCAATCAATGCATGATAGTCTTCCGCTCCGCTCAACTGGAATCAATTGTTTTTGAGTGGCATTGAATTCAACCAGAGGTGGCTCTTGTCCGTAGTTGCCTGAATCTACGAGTTAAGATCAGGTGTCATCAATCCATCACCAAATTCAGGCACCAGTGTATCAAGTTTTCCTCAAGAACGGTTCAACGTCAGCCCACAATCAGCTTCGGACTTCCGGTCCGCAGGCACAGGAGAGACAATCGTGAAAAAAGCAGTCATTGTGTGCCACCGGGGAGCGTGTCTGGTTGCGCCGGAAAACACGCTGGCCTCTCTGGAAAAGGCAATAGACATGGCGGCGGACGTTGTTGAACTTGATGTCAGGCCTTCCAGGGATGGCGTCCTGTTTGTCATGCATGATGCAACGGTCGAGCGGACAACAAACGGTGCGGGCAGGGTCTCGGAAATGATGTCTTCAGAGATCGATCAGCTCGATGCCGGTGCCTGGTTCGGTGGTGAGTTCAAAGGTGAGCGCGTGCCGCGTCTTGAAACATTTCTGGATGCCTGTCGCGGACGGATCGGGACATACGTTGAAATCAAGGAAGGTGATCCCGCGGAGATACGGGACATGTTGGCATTGCGTGGCATGTTGAGCGATGCCTGGACCTTTTCGTTTGATCAGTCTATCCGTGCAGAAACGCGCGCAAAAGTACCGGATTTCAGGCGTATGGTTCTGTTTGCACATGTTGGTTCCGTTGAGCGAGCTGTCGCTCAGGATGCTCACATTCTTGAATTCCATCAGGACGATCTTGACGAAGCCTTGCTTGCAGAAGCCAGGGACGCAGGTCTTGTGACGCAGATGTTTTATGCAGGCAAAGACAGGGCTGTCTTTGAGAAAGCTGTCCGCTGCGGAGTGGAGCAGATGAACATCGATCATGTTGATATTTTCAGAGACGTTGAAAATGAACTTTTTGCCGCTGCGTAATTGGTTGTAAGGCGACATGGTGCATCTTTAAGTAAAGATCTGAATCTTATTTTCAAGGATAAGAATAAAAATACGATCTATTTGTATTGAGGTGTGGGCTCGGATAATTCAAAGATTCGAGGAATTATTCTTTCAAATTCACCTTGGGTTAAGCGCAGGTCGTTACTGTGCTCGAATGTTTGTTCGAGTGAGCGGTGTCATTATGGCTGTGTTAATACTTCGTCGCAGCATCGAGATGGGCATCTCGATGGGGTTTGCAAGAGCCTTCCGCTGTGGTGAGCGGAAGGGTGGGTTGTTGGCGTTAGCCATGCTTCTGCCAGCGCTCCTTCTAGGCGCGACCGCCGACGCCGTCGCAGCCGACTGGGTCGTGAAGCGAGTTTCAGGAGTAGTTTATTTTGTTGCTCCGAATGTCGATGCATTCAGGGCGCGCAAGGGAATGGTTTTCAAAAAAGGATATACCATTGGAACGCGTGTCGGCGCACGGGCGCTGATTACGCGCGGGAACGAGACGATCACAGTCGGTCCCAATACAACTTTTGCTCTCTCTAGCCATCGCAGCAACGGTACGCAAACCACATTGTTGCATCGAAAAGGCAAGATCGAAGTTGATGTAAACAAACGTCAGAGACCACACTTTGTGGTCGAGACACCATTCTTGGCCGCAGTCGTCAAAGGCACTCAATTTGACGTTTCGGTGCACGGAAAGAAAGTGCGGGTCTCGGTTCAGCGTGGCCTGGTCGAGGTAGAAGACTTTGCATCCGGAGATCGGGCTGATTTGCAGGCCGGGCAAAGCGCATCGAGCGCTCCGGCGCAAAAGGTAGGGCTGTCAGTTGGCGGCAAAACGAAACCGGTCATTCGCACAGGGCCCAAGCGCGCTCCAGCTTTTGTTACTCCAGCAGTTGAGAATGTGCCTTCAAACAGTGCCGCATCGACTGCTACCGCGACTTCATCTTCTGGCGGCTTCAGCTTCTTCGGCAACGGTAACAGCAATGGCAATTCGGGTAGCAACGGAAACGGTAACGGAAACAGCAACGGTAACAACGGCAATTCCGGTAACAACGGAAACAGCAATGGCAACAGCAACGGCAATTCCGGCAGCAACGGAAATAGTAACGGCAACAGCAACGGAAATGGCAACGGAAACGGTAACGGCAATAGCTAATTCGGTTTCGTGCAAGTTTGGTAAGAAAATGCGTCTATTGTTGTCTGATTGATTGGTGACTTGAGTTTTGGGGGCTCAAATCTGGCAAGATATTGGTAAATTGCGCGTCCTGAATGTTGGCTTGTTCGTAATTCTTGCGGTTGCGGCGTTGTTTTTGCTGCGAGTTTTTGGTGTTTCCGGCTCAATTGACAGGTTCTTGTGGGAGACGCGATTTTCTTTCGATCAAAGGTCTGTTTCGGGTGAAATCGTGCTCGTCGATATCGACGCACGCAGTCTTGGTGAACTCGGCGTCTGGCCATTGCCCCGCCGGGTTTTTGCACAGCTGACAGACCGGCTTGCGGAAGAAGACGCCCGGGAAATTGTTTTTGATGTTGATTTCAGCGCCGTTTCCAATCCGGAAGATGACAGGATATTCGCGGATGCCATTGAAAGGGCAGGAAATGTAAGTCTCGCTGTCTTCAGTCAATCGGCTTCTGCAGGTGGCGACGCGACTAAGGTTACCAACGTTCCACTGGACAGGTTTCTGGAAAATGCCTGGCCTGTGGTTGTCATGGTTCCAATGGAAACTGACAGCCGAATTTGGCGCAATCTGTATGGTTATGAGATCGAAGGTGTCTCAGAAGTCTCCGCATCTGCATTTCTTGGCGACCATACTGGAAATGCGGCAGGAAGCTTTGGCCTTGACTACAGCATCGCAATCGATCGCTTGCCTCGGGTTTCTCTGGTCGACGTCCTCCATGGAGCTTACGAACCAGGTGTATTCGCAGAAAAAAAGATCATTATCGGCGCGAGCGCACTAGAGCTGCGGGATCTGTTTCCTGTACCGGTATTCGACATTCTACCTGGAAGTGTAATTCAAGCGCTCGGCGCTGAAACGCTTTTGCAAAAGCGGGCGATGACCGTGCAGGGAGAATGGATGGCGGTCTTCCTGGTGTCCGTCATCTTCCTGCTTTTGCTGATGACAAAGGTTGAAGGATGGGTGATCAAGATCGTCATCCTGTGCCTGGCTGCGCTGGTGATAGAAGTGTTGGCATTTGGAATTCAAAAGTCATCGCCAATCCTGGTGCCGACCGCCAGCGCTCATTTCGTTTTGCTGTTCGCGGCTGCAAGTGTGGTCGTGAGGGAGCTTGGATTCCACAAACTCTTGTCCCACATCGCCACGATCAAGAGGCGGAACAGCGAGCGCATGCTTGGGCAAGTTTTCGACGACAGCTTCGATGCGATTGTCGTTATCGACAAGGAGGGGCGGATCACGGCTGCAAACAGCACTGCGAGAACACTCTTCGCGAGCGATGCTCTTGTTGGCGAATTGGCCCGGTCTGTTTTGCCTTTGGCATTGGTTGAAGAGACGATTGCAGTCCTGGCGGCCGGTACTGAGTGCGTAGCCGCTCCACGGACGATTACACTTTCAGGAGAAGGATTAAGTCAGCAATTCATCGAATTTGTTGTGACAAGATCTGAAAGGACACTGGCTCGGAAAGACGAACGTCGTGATCTCGAGACCGAGGCGTTGGCCTGTTTAACTTGTCGGGACGTTACCGAAGAGCGGCAGGCGACAGAACGATTACGATATCTGGCTCGGTTTGATCCGATAACTGATCTGTTGAACCGAGGTGGTTTTGAAAAGGATCTGACCCGTTTGATGGAGGAGGTTCAACATCAGGGAAGAGACCTTTGTTTGGTCCAGTTTGCTGTGTCCAACTTCGATCAAATCATTGCGACCCTTGGTTTTTCTTATGGTGACAGAATTCGTCAGGAGATCGCAGCCCGGCTGAAGAGCCATTTGTCGCTTGAGACGACATGGTCAGCGATAACAGCAGATGTTTTTGCTGGTGTATTTCCATGTGAGCAATCAAACGATCGCATTTTGTCCCGGATTGAAAAAATTCGAAGGGTCATTTGCGAAGACTATTCGATTGAAGGAGCAAGAATTTCTGTCCAGCTCAAATTCGGGTTCGTGCAGTCTGACGGAAGGAATGGCTCGGAAGATTTGTTGAGGCGATCCGGAAATGCACTTGCAAAGGCGCGGCGGGATGAGCGGTTCGAAGTCCTGCGTTTTGAGCCTGAAATGGGGGCAGCACTGCAACGCCGCCGGAAGCTCGAAACGGAATTGTTTAAGGCGATTGCCCGTGATGAATTGAGGCTTGAATACCAGCCGTTGGTCAACCTGGAAGACAATTCAGTGTTTGGGACTGAAGCGCTTTTGAGGTGGCAAAATCGAGAATTCGGAAACGTTTCACCCGTGGAATTCATACCGATTGCCGAGGAGAATGGTTACATCGTCGAACTGGGGGCTTGGGCGCTCAACCGGGGAATGAAAGAGGCTCTGGGTTGGCAAAAGCCACTGCGCCTTTCCGTCAATATTTCGCCGGTGCAATTCACACGTGGCAATCTCGTGACCACAGTGTCCGAGGCGCTGGAGCGCAACAGGTTTCCTGCCGATAGGCTCGATCTTGAAGTGACGGAATCCTTGTTCCTGGGTGACAGCCAGGACCTGAAATTCTGTATGGAAGAATTGAAGGCGTTCGGTTGCAGTTTCTCACTCGACGATTTTGGCACCGGGTATTCTTCATTGGGTTACATTCCCAAGTTTCCGTTCTCGAAAATCAAACTGGATCAGTCATTCGTCAGGCAATCATTTTCAAATGAGAAGGATGTTGCCGTAATCGAAGCGGTTCTTCATCTCGCGCGCGGCTACGGGATGTCGGTTCTGGTTGAGGGAATTGAAACACCAGACCAGGCATCTAAACTCAAAGAGCTCGGTTGTCCTTTAGGGCAGGGATATCTTTTTGGTCGGCCAATGAGCGCCATCGACCTTGCAGCAACTCTCGTAAAGGCAGCCTGATTTATAACCAAGGACCGCGCTCTTTCAGATAGCGCGCAATTACGCTCTTTATGCCTTGGTGTTGCGCATTGTTGCACGATTAATTCAAAAATTTCTTGAATGTGCATTATTTTGCGTGATATTGCACGTTTATGTCTACTGTTTCCTATTTTCCTGATCAGCGGCGTGCCGCAATTCTCGAAATCCTGTCACGAGGCGAAGCTGTGTCGGCAGCAGAGCTTGCTGTAAGGTTCTCCGTGTCAGAAGACGCAATTCGCAGAGATTTGCGCAAGTTTGCAGCCGAAGGGTTGTGTGAAAAAGTTTATGGCGGTGCGCTGCCGATCGCACCGTCTGCTCAACCTTATGCCAAGCGCGCAAAAGAAAATGTCGGTCGGAAACAAGCGCTCGCGGAAACCGCCTTGTCGCTTCTGAAGCCGAGAGACTGCGTTTTTTTCGATGCCGGCAGCACTAACGTTGTTGTGGCGGAATGTCTGCCAGATAATCTTGAATTGACGATCGTAACAAATTCCATACCTGTGATGACGGTGTTGATGGGACGTCCGGGCATCAGTCTGTTTGCTCTGGGAGGACCGATCAATTCTCAGGTCGGGGGCGTTACCGGCGCAAAGGCCGTCATGGACCTGCAACAGTATCAGTTCGATCTGACTTTCCTTGGAACCTGTGCCTTGTGTCGGGAGAAAGGCGTCAGTGCCTTTGACGGCGAGGATGCTTATGTAAAGCGTGCTGCGGTCGAGAATAGCAACAAGATAGCTGTAATGGCGACGGCGGAAAAACTCGGAACGCGTCTGCCTCATAAAGTTCTCGACTTTGACCGGATCGACCACCTGATTTTTGAAAAGGATACGGCACAGCAGATCCTTCGCGATTTTCAGACCGACAGCAATCAGGTGCTGGTAGCCGGAAAAAGTGGAGCACAGTTGGCGGTGGACTTATGAGCACGGTCGAAAACCATCAGTCACCGGACCGGCCAACGACGCGCCTGGCAACCCGGTTGGTGTTTTTTGTTGCCGGGTTCGTGCTTGGGTGCTGGTCACCGCTGATACCATTTGTGAAGCAAAGGCTGGCGCTGGATGAGGCTGGATTGGGTTTGCTTTTGCTTTGTCTGGGAATTGGGTCGGTTCTGACAATGCCCCTTGCGGGGATCGCCTGCACGCGGTTCGGTACCCGCAAGGTCATTGTGTGGGGGGGGATTGGTCTCACCGTCATCTTTCCGGTCGTCGCGATCACGGCCTCTGTTTGGGCAACTGTCGCGATTGTTCTTTTGATCGGAGTCTTTCTCGGCCTTCTGGAAGTGGGCATGAACTCGCATGCCGTTGAAGTTGAGCGCGGTTCAACAAAACCGTTGATGTCCGGCTTTCACGCCCTTTTCAGTGTCGGCGGTTTTGCCGGTGCTGGTGGAGCAATCCTGTTGCTCACCGTCGGAGTTACTCCGTTCCTGACCGCGTTTCTGAGCGCCGCGACCGGTTTGGCGATCATATCGGTAGCCTGGCCGTTCTTGCTGAAAAACGAAAAGGAAACTGAAAGCGGAGCCCTGGTGTTTCCGAAGGGCATCGTTCTTGTCATTGCACTCATGACGGCAATAACATTTCTGGTCGAAGGGGCCATTCTCGACTGGGGTGCGCTTCTGGTCACCGGTCAGGGTCTGGTCGAGATTTCGATGGGTGGTTTCGGCTACATGCTGTTTTCGGTGGCAATGACTATCGGCCGTCTTTTTGGCGATCGGTTTGTTGCGGCGATCGGCAGCAGGCAATCTCTTGTATGGGGCGGGGCTGTCACGATTGCCGGAGTACTGCTGATCACCACCGCGCCTCATGTTTGGGTTTCCGGCGCGGGTTTTGTGGCAATCGGCTTCGGCGCGTCCAACATCGTGCCGGTTCTGTTCAGCCTTGCCGGGGCTCAGCGGGCAATGCCACATGGCCAGGCGGTAGCGGCTGTCGCGACTGCTGGGTATGGCGGAATTCTTCTTGGACCGGCTGCGATAGGCTTTGTCGCGGAGGTTTCCAGTTTGCCGGCGGCCTTCTTCCTCCTCGCGCTGTTGATGAGCATCATTCCGATCTTTGCCTTCCGCGCGACAGCCGCAATAGCAAAGCCCTGCTGAGTGCCAGGCTGCAGCAGGGCTTTGATAAACTTTGCAAGACGGCGTTTTCGTCTGACGATCAGACGCCGAGACCGCCAATGCAGTTGTATTTGATGTTCAGATAATCATCGAGCCCGTATTTCGAACCCTCGTTTCCGATACCGCTTTCCTTGAAGCCGCCGAATGGGGCAACTTCCGTGGTGATCACACCTTCATTGACGCCGACAAGACCATATTGCAGTTGTTCCATGACCCGGAAACACCGGCCAAGATCCTGAGCGTAGAAGTAACAGGCAAGGCCGTATTCCGTGTCATTGGCCAATTGAATTGCCTCAGATTCGCTATCGAACCTGAAGAGCGCGGCCAGAGGACCAAAGGTCTCCTCATGGGCAACATTCATGTCGCTGGTTGCGCCTGTGATCAAAGTGGGCTCGTAAAAGGTCCCTTTACCTCCGGGACGCTTGCCACCGGTGACAAGCGTTCCACCTTTGGCCAATGCATCTTTGACGTGATCGGCGACTTTTTCGACGGCAGCCTCGTTGATCAGGGGACCCTGCGTCGTATCCGCATCCAGACCGTTCCCCACTTTCAGCTGCTCCGCCATGGCGGCTCTCAGCTTTTCAGCGAAGACGTCGTAAACCCCGGTTTGCACGTAGATCCGGTTTGCGCAAACGCAGGTTTGTCCGGAATTGCGGAATTTACTTGCAATCGCTCCATCAACGGCGCGGTCGAGATCGGCGTCGTCAAAGACGATGAAGGGCGCGTTTCCACCCAGTTCCATCGAGATCTTCTTCATGTTCCTGCCGGCATTGGCGGCCAATAATTTGCCGACCCGGGTCGAACCGGTGAAGGTGATCTTCCGGACCGTCGGGTTTTCACACATTTCCTCACCAATTGCAGGCGCGTCGCCGGTCACGATGTTGATGATGCCGTCCGGCAGTCCGGCTTTCTCGGCCATCACACCGTATACCAGCGCGGAGAACGGAGTGAATTCAGCCGGTTTCATTACCATGGTGCATCCGGCTGCAAGTGCAGCCCCCAGCTTGCGGGCGATCATGGAATTCGGGAAGTTCCACGGTGTGATGGAAGTAACGACACCGACGGGTTCCTTGGTCACCAGTATGCGTCGGTCCGCCCAGGGAGAGGGGATTGTATCGCCATAAATCCGTTTACCTTCCTCGGCAAAGAAACGGATGTATTTCACGCCAAGGGAAATCTCTCCCTTTGCCTCAGCAAGTGGTTTACCCATTTCGGTGGTCAGCAGAACGGCAAGATCATCAATCTGATCCATGATCGTGTCGCAGAGCTTATGCATCAGGTCGGCGCGCGTTTCAGCTGTCATGGCCTTCCAGGCGGGCAGGGCAGCTTCGGCCGAAGCGATGGCGCGTTGTGTTTCCGCGCGTCCGCAATAGGGGACCGTTCCGACCGTTTCACCTGTCGCTGGATTTGTAACAGCTATCGTTTTGCCGTTATCGGCATCGTGCCACGCCCCGCCGATAAACACCTGCTGTTTTAAAAGTGCTGGATCGATTGTCATGAAAACCTCCCTGAGACAGGCCAAGGGCCTGAAATTTGAACCGTGCCGAATGGACACCGATAGTCTGTTGCTCAGAGATAGTGGGGAGCGAGAGCCGCATGCAAGCGCTTTTCAGTAGCAATTCGCGTTGCTGGGCATTGAACCCGGTTGCTCAGGTGTTTCAGTGTTGAAATTCAAGCGCTTGCGGCATCCACCTGATCGTTGCGATCGGAGATAATGAGGCTCCGAGAATGGCTTGGAGGATGCGCAGAAGGAAAACAGTATTTCCTCCTTCAACCGGGCAGCCAGGTGTTGACCGTCCGGCACAATCACGACCTTGTCTGGAGAGCCAAGCCCTGGTCTCGACAAGGGTTCCAAAGTGGTCTGTTCGACACCGTACACAAAGACCGGACCGGAGAATTCAGGAACTCAGGAACCGCTCAGCCGTTCTTGCAAAACCGCAATTTCATCCGCAAGGGTTTGGGCCTGACGCTGAACGCGATCAAGGGCGACGCGCATGTTGTCGAGGTCTGAGACCGCCGGTTCATCTACCACAGGCGGGGCTCCCCGGCCGACGAGCAGCCATGTCGGGCTGACGTTCAGAACACCTGCGAGCAGGACCAATTTGTTGGACCGTGGTTCGGAGCGATCCGATTCCCAACTGTGCAATGTCGCTGTCTTGATGCCGAGCCTTCGTGCCAGCTGTGCTGTCGACAGACCTGAAATGTCCCGCGCCTTGCAGATACGCTCTCCAAGTGTGTAGTCGCTGCTGCTTGTGGACATGGCATCGCTCCCGACATTGCCGACCGTCTGTGACACTATATGAAGGGTTTTCTCCGGATGGGGCGGAGTATTTGTTTTGTATGGGTAGGTCATGGCGCGCACACTTGCATGTTAAGCCTGTGCACCGCAACAGCTGATCCGGCATTTGTCGCATTGAGATAGCGAGACGGCGTGTTTGCGCGAATCAATTGTTAAAAATTACGGTGAGTTGAAAGCGATCAATATTCTCGTTCAAAGAATATCCCGGCTTTCGAGGATCCGTCCGCGCCGACTTCTCCGCGCACCTTGAGGCCTCGATCCAGGTCGATATCAACCTTGACGCGGCTTGAACCTGATCCGGTTCCCTGTTCCACCCCAAGGTAGATATTGTCGTTTATGTATTTGCCGACCGAAACCGACGGTCCGTCTTCACCATCTGTGTTGATGTCGATTGCATCCAGTCCCAGTGACTTGCGGATCTGGGCCAGCGGCCCGTTGTCACTGCCCCCGGTTAGGGTCGCGATCGCCGCGGCAAGGCTCGCCACCTGCGTTGCAGATAGGTTGCCTACGCTCTTGCCGAAGAGCAACAGAGCCAGAACTTCATCCTGAGGCAACTCGGGAGAGGAGGTGAAGGCAATTTCCGGATCGTCTGCTTCACCGCTGACGGTCACTGTGATGGTCGTGTCATTCACCGTGGTCGTCGCCGCGAAGTCGATAAGTGGGGTGAGCGATCCTTCAAAAGTCGCGCTGCCACGCGAAAAGGTGAGGCGGCGGGTCAGAATGTCCAGTTGGCCCCGTTTCAGCGAGAACGCTCCAATTGCCTGCGGGTCTGCTGTTGTACCGACGATTTTCAAATTACCCTGCAGTTCCGCATCCAGACCTCGTCCGCGGATAAAGATGCGTCCCGGTGCCGACAGCACGATATCCAGCCGTGGCGGGAACGTCCGCTGTTCAGTCTGAGTTTGCTTGGCTCCGCCACCAAGCTCCTCCACTTGCTGCATGATAGCCTTGGAGGCATTCACATGGCGCACCTCAACCGGCGGAATAGCTCCGGGCAGATATTCCGGAATCGTAATATCCGCCTTGTTGATCGTGACAGATCCACCGATCAGGGCCGCCCCGGAAGGGGATGCCAGTGGACCGGAGATTTTCAGGTCTGCGTCGACTTCAGCCGACACCAGGCCGGGGTCGACATAGCGTCCCTTGTTCAGCTTCAAGGCAAGATCCGCCGGAAAGCCGTTATTCATGCCGACGGTGCCGGCGGCCGAGAGTGTGCCGCCCGTTGCCAATTCTCCGGTAATCCCGTTCAGCGAGGCCTGGTTCTGATTGACCGCAGCCGTGCCTGAGATGTTTTGAACCGTCAATCCGGTCGACAGGCTGGTAACCTTTAGTCCGGATGGCGTTGCCGTGATCTGATAGGCCGGTGACGTTGCCGATCCGCTGATAGATCCTTTGAGCGCAATTGCTCCTTCACCGCGTAATCCAGCTTCAAGCATGGGGCGCTTCAAAGCAGCCGTCGGAATTGTACCGTCGAGCGTTATGGACAGTGGATTGGGTTGGGCAAGTCCAACGGTACCCGATGCCGCAAGGTTCAAGCCGTTGGGATCATTTACTTTCGTGTTTTGCGAAACCTGATTGTCTTTCAGGGTTCCGGAAGATTGCAGAGCGAAAGTCGAAAGACCGTTGTTCTTCAGTTCGGTCGCTGTCAGTCCGGCCCCGGTCAGGTTCCAGCTGGCTTCCGGAGACGATGAACTTCCTTTTGCCGTCACGTTGCCGGAAAGCGTTCCCCCAAGGCCAAGGGATGGAACGAAGGCGTTGGCCAGGTTCAGGGGAACAGACTTCAGTTCGGCCGCGACATCGAGCGTTTGACCGGCTTTGCCTGATATTGCCAGGGACCCATTTCCCAGCTCCAGTTCCAGAGGCTGAATGGTCGCGTCGCCATCGGCATAAGAGATCGTCGTTGGTTGCTTCAAACGGCTGGCAATGCCCTGATAGCGCATTGCCAGTTCCGAAAGATCGACAACGTAACTGTTGCTTTCCGGCTGCTTGACCAGCGCAGCAAGCGTGAGTCCATCCTGACTGCCCTGATCCATTTTAACTTCGGCATTGATCGTGGTGCCGCCGTCTTCCGGCTTTGCAAGCACTTTGACTGCGTGAATTGGCGTAGCGTCCGTGACAAGGTCGGAAACCTCGATGTCAGCGGTCAGGGTTTCGGGTGTGAAGGGAGCAGCAACATTTGCTTTGATCGCCAACTGTCCGACGCTGACCGAAGGCAGGGTGATGTCGGAACCATCAAGGTCAACCACCACCGACTTTTTGTCCGGATCCGCCAGAACGCTGCCCTGCAGGTTGCCGCTGATCTCCGTAAGAAGAAGAGGAGACAGGGACGCAAGGTCTGGCGCGTCGATTTTAAGGTCACCCTTAAGCGTTTCGACGGGGTTGTTCAGATCAGACACGGCTAATTCGCCAGAAACCGTGTTACCGGCCAGTTTTAGCGAGAGCGGGTTGATATCCGCACCGCCATCCTTGCTCGTCAGTTCCACATCGACAGCAATTGGTTGTCCATTGAGAGAAGCGGAGCTTTTGACAACCGCCGTCGGCGCAGACATATCGGCTGTCGCATCTGCGGAGAAGTCGAGATCTTCAAGCGGTGTTCCTGCAAGCATGATCTGTTTTGAAGTCGCCTCAACATTGACGGCGAGAGCATCGACCGGCCCTGATGTTTTGGCCGTAAAGTCCAGGCTTCCTGCGAGTTGAGTATCGACCTTTGAAAGGTCCGCAATCTCAGCGGCCACGTCGGAAGAGAGGGACTTGTCCTGATATCGGGCGGAGCCTTTGGCATCAATGGCTTCGTTTTTAACAGCAAAGCTTTTCAGGGTGATGTCGTCCTGACCGGAAAGTTCAACCGACGCATCGATCTGGCTTTTTCCTGCCATTAGCGCATCAGCCTGGGGAACTCCGGTGACAAGGTCCCGAGTAATCACTGATGCCGTCGCAGAGCCGGAGATGTCTACCGGATCCAGATCAACCGAGAAAGACGCCGCCACGTCTCCTCCGAGATCGCGACCGGCCAGATCCGAGAATATGACAAGATCCCTGAGAGAAACCCTTCCCTGACCCGAAACACTGCTCTTTGAAACGAGTGTGTCCGTGAGTGCGATGATCGCTGCGGAAGAATTGACGGACAGGTCTTTGATCTGCACCGACTGCGCGGCCCCATCAACTGTGCCGGTGCCTTTGAGGGCAAGTGGACCCGACAAAGGCTCAGTTTGCTGCGTCAACCCTTTCAGGTCCGCAATGCTCAGATTCAGTTCGAAGGGAGAAGTCAAGTTGCCTGAAGACAGGTCGGCTCCTACACCCGAAGCCTTGAGTTGGACTTTCCCGGTTCGCGCTTCCGTGGTTTGAAAAGAGGCAAGACTGAGGTCTGTTGACCATTGAGCGGCAGATTGTGCTCCAGTTACGGAAAAATCCGCCTCCAGCGGCCCGAAAGCGATGCGCCGGTTTCCCAGATCGACCCCGATGAGCGCACCGCCACCTGCGTCGATTGCGAGTGAACCGCTGGCCGTGATGTTTCCGTCGGAGAGCGTGGCATTTGTGTCCATGGACACGGTTTGTGTCTTCAAGGAGACATCGGCAGCCTTCGGTTTGAAATCCTGTGTGAACGTGGCTGATCCTGAAGCGTTCGTTGTTCCCAGCAGAAACACATGTGCCGCAGGAGGTGAAAGAGGGGCCAGATCTCCATCGAGGTCGAAGGAGAGATGACGTTCCGATGCCTGTTCCGCTATCTGAGCCGAACCGGTTACCGTTGTATGGCCGTCCAGCGCGACTTTGAGGTTGGCCGCCCAGTTTGTCAAAGGACCATCGCCGGTCAGGGTCAGGTCGACGGCCGGAAGATCGGGAACGTCCAGCAACCTGGCTGCCAGGCCACCCCGCGGTTCCGACACGGCGATGTCGAATGCGAGTGTCTCTGCAGAGGGCTCGAACTCAGCACCGGCTTTTAGGGTTGCGTCAACACCGTCTATCCTTTTGACATCGATATCTGCTTTGATAACCGCCGGGTCCAGCGCGAAAGAGCCAGAACCTGCTGCAAACATGGAAACGGGAGCCCCGAACAGGCTTTCACCAAGATTGATTTCCGACAGTGTCAGGCTTTCAAGAGAAATGTTCACGGGCAGGGTCAGACCACCCGAACGTGTTGTTTCCTCGTCAGCCGTTGAAGCATCAGCAGGGGCTGTTGGCAGGCGGTTGAGGTCTATCTGATTTGCGGAGAT
>NZ_JAILWL010000116.1 GCF_025698965.1 Roseibium sp. | reverse complement strand
CAGGCCGCCGGCAATACCTTCCGCGAGCTGGCTTCTTTCAGCAATAAGACGACGCTGGACGACATATTCGTCTTCACGGTAACCGTTTGCCTGCAGGACCTGCTGCAGGCGGTTTCGGTCATAACTGCCGCCAAAGCCCTGAAATGCCGGGTCTGATTGAATGATTGACGCAAGTTGGGCGTCGGACAGGCCAATCATGAGATTTTGCGCTGTGTTGTTCATTGCCGCTTCAGCTATCAACTTTCCGAGAGACTGCTGCGGAATACCAAGGGCGGCGCCTTCGGAAGGTGTCAGCGGGCGTCCGAGTTGCTGCGAGAGCCGGTTGAGGTCTTGCCGGTAAGTACGGTCAAAGTCGAGAAGGGAGACTTCCGTAGTGCCGACTTTCGCTGCGGTGTTCTGGCCGAAGCCTTGCAGGAAGTCGGTTACGCCCCAAATGGCGAAACTGAAAATAAGCAGGGCGATAAACAATTTGGCAATCCATGTGCCAGCGCCCTTGCGCAGCGCGTCAAGCATGACGTCTCCCGTAATTCTTGTCTTTTGGCAGCCCGGACACCGGTACGATCAATCGACCGGTCCTGGCCAGAGCGGGCGGATCATAATGAGCTGTTGCCGCCGCCGCAAGACAGCCAGATATAAACTTCGGAAAGGAAATGAAATTCCGGGTCTCAAGTGGATTGCAACGCACCAACTCATCTGCTCTATAGGCGGCAAAGCAACGATCACTCCTAGGGGGATGACAGCAAATGAGCGCAAAGATCAAACCGCTTGTGGCCGGGAACTGGAAAATGAATGGCCTGAAAGCGAACCAGGCCGAGTTTTCCAGGATGATCGAAGGAATTTCCGAAGGATTATCAGAAGCAGTGGAAACCATCATCTGTGCTCCGGCAACGCTGCTCGCAGCGCTCGCGGAAAAAGCGCAAGGTGCCAAGCTTTCCGTCGGTGGTCAGGACTGCCACGCTGCACCGTCAGGAGCGCATACAGGTGACATTTCCGCGGAAATGCTGGCTGATGCCGGTGCGAAAGCCGTGATTGTCGGGCATTCCGAGCGGCGCACGGACCATGGCGAAAGTGATTCTGAGGTGAACAAGAAAGCCCAGGCTGCGTGGCGGGGCGGACTGGTAGCCATTGTCTGTGTGGGTGAAACAGAAGCCGAACGCAAAGCCGGGCAGGCGATTGACGTGGTCGCGCGTCAATTGAATGGTTCGGTTCCGGACGGTGCAACCGCAAAAAACACTGTTGTCGCCTATGAGCCGGTTTGGGCAATCGGGACAGGATTGACGCCGACCGCAGCCGATGTTGAAGAAATGCACAAGGCAATGCGGGACAATCTGGAACAACGTTTCGGCGCAGAGGGCGCGTCGATGCGACTTCTCTATGGCGGCTCGGTAAAACCGGCAAATGCGGCAGAATTGATGGCTGTGCCGAACGTGAACGGTGCGCTTGTAGGAGGCGCCAGCCTTAAAGCGGACGACTTTTTGGGTATCCTTTCAGCCTATTCGTGAACAGCAAGCTCTTGAAGCTTCTGTGATCAAGGAGCAATTGAAGGGTAGAAAGCTGACGGCGTCTGGTGTAGAAGGCCGCCAATCTTGAATTCAATACAGAATGGCATTCGATGGAAACCGTAGTCATCGTAATCCACTTGATGGTCGTTTTGGCCCTTGTGCTTGTTGTCCTCCTTCAGCGCTCTGAAGGCGGCGCGCTAGGCATTGGTGGCGGAGGCGGTGGTGGTCTTATGTCCAGCCGTGGTACGGCGAATATCCTGACCAGGGCGACGGCAATCCTTGCTGTGGCTTTCTTTGCCACGTCGTTGACGCTCAGTCTGATTGCACAGAATCAGGACAGCCCCGCATCCATCCTTGATGCCGGTCCTGCGGCAACCGATGGTGCTGTCGTGCCGACGGATAGTGGAACAGATAACGGGACTGGCGGTATTCTTGATTCGCTCAAGCAGCAGAGCCAACCCTCAGGACCGCAGGTCCCGGCCGCGCAGTAAAGCGGCCGCGGTGGCCGTTCGGCCCCTTCGCCTGACATATGCCCTGCGGCTGAACTCGCAGGGCATTTTTATGTGTTAAGAACGCAACTCCCGAGTGGCCAAACCGCCCTCGGCAAGGATATGGTATTGGTCCATGGCGCGATACATTTTCATCACTGGCGGCGTGGTCTCCTCGCTTGGAAAAGGTCTTGCTTCCGCAGCTCTGGGTGCTTTGCTCCAGGCGCGCGGATACAAAGTGCGCTTGCGCAAGCTCGACCCTTATCTGAACGTGGACCCGGGCACCATGAGCCCATATCAGCACGGAGAGTGTTTCGTGACTGATGATGGAGCGGAAACCGACCTCGATCTCGGGCATTACGAACGTTTCACCGGCCGGCCTGCAAATCAGCAGGACAACATCACCACCGGCCGGATATATCAGGACATCATTGCCAAGGAACGCCGGGGGGATTACCTGGGCGGGACCGTCCAGGTCATTCCTCATGTCACCGATGCCATCAAGAATTTCGTTCTGACCGGCAACGAAGACTATGACTTTGTGCTTGTCGAAATCGGTGGAACTGTTGGTGACATTGAGGGGCTGCCGTATTTCGAAGCCATCAGGCAACTTGGAAATGACCTGCCACGCGGTGATGTCGTTTACGTCCATCTGACGCTGATGCCGTATATTCCGAGCGCGGGAGAAATGAAAACCAAGCCGACGCAGCATTCGGTGAAAGAGCTGCGTTCGATCGGCATTCAGCCGGATATTCTGATGATCCGGTGTGACCGCCCGATCCCTGAAACAGAGAAACGCAAACTTTCGCTGTTCTGTAATGTGCGTGAGAGCGCCGTTATTCCGGCTTATGACGTCAAGTCGATCTACGATGTGCCGATCGCTTATCACAAGGAAGGTCTGGACGACGAGGTTCTTGCGGCGTTCGGCATTCACGGTGCGCCTGCGCCTGTTCTGGAACGTTGGGAAGGGATTTCCAACGCGGTTGCAAATCCTGAAGGTGAAGTGAAGATTGCCATTGTCGGCAAGTACACGGTCCTGAAGGACGCCTACAAATCACTGATTGAAGCATTGGTTCACGGTGGAATCGCAAACAGGGTCAAGGTCAACCTCGAGTGGATCGAGTCGGAGACCTTCGAGAAGGAAGATCCAAGCCCGTATCTTGAAGGGGTTCACGGCATACTTGTTCCCGGTGGTTTCGGCGAACGCGGCGCTGAAGGCAAGATTGCCGCCGCGAATTATGCCAGAACCCGCAACATTCCATATTTCGGCATTTGCTTCGGCATGCAGATGGCGGTTCTTGAGGCGGCGCGTAATCTGGCTGACATCACCGATGCCAACTCAACCGAATTCGGTCCTTGCAAGGAACCTGTTGTCGGTCTGATGACCGAATGGACCAAGGGTAATGAGAGAGAAACTCGCAACGTCGACGGTGATCTGGGCGGGACGATGCGCCTGGGGGCTTACCCCGCAGCGTTGAAACCTGGATCCAGGATCGCTGATATCTATGGCTCCACAAGTGTTTCGGAACGTCACCGCCATCGCTATGAAGTGAATATCGGTTACCGCAAACAACTTGAAGACTGCGGACTCATTTTTGCCGGAACGTCTCCGGACGGAGTTCTTCCGGAAACGGTCGAGATTGAAGACCATCCCTGGTTCATCGGGGTGCAGTACCATCCTGAACTGAAATCCCGGCCGTTCGAACCTCATCCGCTGTTTGCGTCCTTCATCGGTGCGGCCATGCAGCAGAGCCGTCTTGTCTGACGTCAGCTTGTAAGAATTAAAGGAAAGACCATGGTGCGCGGCCTCGATCATCTCGTTGTAGCAGTCAACGATCATGAGGCCGCAGGCCGTGCTTTCGAGAAACTCGGTTTTACGGTGACGCCGGAAAACCGGCACTCCTGGGGTACGGCCAACCGTCTGGTTCAGCTCGACGGGTTTTTCGTCGAGCTTTTGAGTATTGCAGATCCTGCTCTCATTCCGGAACCAGAAGGAAAGACCTTTTCGTTCGGCGCGTTCAACCGTGATTTCCTGAAGAAACGGCAAGGTGCCAGCATGCTGGTTCTGGAGAGCCATGATCCGGCACAGGATCGTCAGGACTTTGAGAGAGCGGGACTTGAACAATTCGATCCGTTCTCGTTCGAACGAATTGCCAATCTGGCTGACGGCTCAACTGCGAAAGTAGCATTTGATCTCACAATTCTGCGCGACCCGCTCAGTCCGGAAATTGGATATTTTACCTGTCACAACCGGTATCCGGAGAACTTCTGGAAACCGGCTTTTCAGACGCATGAAAACGGTGCGGGGGAGGTGCGCGCGGTTTATATGCTCGCCGGTGACCCGTCTGATCACCACGAGTTTCTCGGCGGATTTTCCGGACAAAGAGAGATGCGAGCGACCAGTCTCGGATTGGAACTTGAAACGCCGCGCGGTAAAATTTCCGTTCTGAACCCGACTGCATACCGCGCACTGGTTGGGGACGACGCCTTTCAGTCCGTGCAAGGAGAACTTCCCCTGATTGCGGCTCTGGAGATTTCCTGCAGTTCGTTGAGCGAACGCAAAGTCGTACCGGCCAGCCAATTGTTTGGCCTGACACTGATCCTGTCACCGGCTGATTGAGACCGGAACGATCGTTACCGGGGAACTCGTTCAAATTGACAATCCGGCTGGACAGATTGAAAACGCGGCGTAAGTTTTGCGGTTTCAGGAAATATGTGCTGACAAAATTCGCTTGTTGAATCAATCAGTCCTTTTATAGTGAAGTGCAATATTACGCTTGGCCACTCCGGTCAGACAGCGGAGCTTCACGAATGACTTTTTTGCGTTTTGCCTCATCTTCCCGCCATTTCATCCTTGCCGCGACCTTTTCTGCCGTGCTGGTCGGCTGTTCGGACGATTCAAAGCAGGCTCAAGCACCCGCAGCGCCGCCGCCTTCGGTAACGGTTGCCAAGGTTACGTCGCAGGATGTCCGGCAAAGCGAGCGATTTGTTGGTCAGGTTGCCGCTGTTGACCAGGTTGAGCTGGTGGCACGTGTCAGCGGGTTCCTGGAGGACAAGGCTGTTCCGGACGGGTCATTCGTCAAAAAGGACGATTTGCTTTTCACCATCGAAAAGGCCGAATACGAAGCTGCCCTGACCAAGGCCAAGGCGGACCTGGCCAGCGCCAAGGCCGATGCGGCGCTGAAAGCAGCCGACGAGAAACGCGACAAGGACCTGCTGGAAAAAGGTCATGTGTCGGAAGCGGCCTATGAAGCGACACTCGCGCAGATGCAACAGGCGGATGCAGCGGTTGAGGCGGCTGAATCTGGATTGCAGCAAGCAGAACTCAATTTGAGTTACACCGACATTTCCGCGCCGTTCCCGGGACAGATCGGCAAATCGACCTATAGCGTCGGCGAAGTCGTGGGACCGACCACGGATCCGTTGGCAAAGCTTATTCGTCTGGCTCCGGTCTACGTGAATTTCTCGGTCAGCGAAGCTCAATACCTCAACGCAGTGCAGAACCACAACATCACACCGGCTGATATTGCGCCGGAAGATGCTCCGGCCATCAGTCTGATCCTGCCGAATGGTGAGAAATACGACGAAGTCGGCAAGATTGTTTACATCGACAATCAGGTGGATGCGACGACCGGGACGATTTCTTTCCGGGGGCAGTTTGAAAACAAGGGTGTCCGCCTTCTGGCTGGGACCTATGTGACTGTTGTTCTGGAAGCCCCGAACACGGAAACCGAACTTGTGGTGCCGCAAGCGGCCATTCAGCGCGACCAGCAGGGCGCCTTTGCGCTTGCAATCACGTCCGACAAGAAGGTTGAGCAAAAATATGTCGAGCTTGGCCCGCAGGTCGAGACCAATTTCGTGGTCAAGAAAGGGCTGGACGAGGGCACCGAAGTTATTACCGAAGGTTTGCAGAAAGTGCGGCCTGGAGTTGAAGTGACACCAGTTCTTGAATCCAAGCCGGCGGAGCAAAGCTAAATGTTTTCTCGCTTTTTTATCTACCGGCCGAAATTCGCGCTGGTTATTTCAATTGTTATTACGATTGCCGGTATTCTCGGATATCTGGCGCTGCCGGTTGAACAGTTTCCCGACATCACCCCGCCTGTTGTAAACGTCAGCGCGACCTATACCGGGGCAAATGCCGAGGTTCTTGAAGAGACTGTGGCCGCCCCCATCGAGGCGCAGGTCAATGGCGTCGACGACATGATCTACATGCAGTCGACCAGTAACGACAGCGGCAACTATTCCCTCAATGTGACATTTGCGGTCGGGACCGATCCCGACATTGCGACCGTGAACACGCAGAACCGGGTCAGCCAGGCGACCAGTCAGCTTCCCAGTGAAGTGACCGCCAATGGTGTGACAGTGCAAAAGTCCAGTACCAACATGTTGCTGGTGGTTACGCTGTATTCGCCCAACGGGACTTATGACGAAGTCTTTCTGTCCAACTATGCGTCCATCAATCTGAAGGATTCGCTGGCGCGTGTTCAAGGCGTTGGCCGTGCCGATGTGATGACGGACTTCGCTTATGGAATGCGCATCTGGCTCGACCCGGACAAGCTGACCAGTCTGGGGATGACGCCGAATGACTTCATCGTTGCGGTTCAGGACCAGAATATTCAAGTCGCCGCCGGTCAGATCGGTGCGCCACCGGTGCCTGAGGGACAGCAGTTCCAATATACCATCAAGGCCAAGGGCCGATTGGCGACAGCCGAGGAATTCGAGCAAATCATTCTGAGGACCGGTGCAGACGGTGCTGTCGTGACGATTGGTGATGTTGCCAAGGTTGATCTCGGGGCGCAATTCTATAACGCCTCGGGTGAGTTCAACGGCCAGCCGTCCACGGTTCTGGCGATCTATCAGGCCCCTGGGGCGAATGCACTGCAAGTCGCTGAAAACGTTCTGGCGCGTCTTGAAAGCCTTTCCAAGGCTTTTCCCGACGACATGAAGTACGCCGTGCCGTTCAACACAACAGACTTCGTGGAAGCATCCTTGAACGACGTGATTGCCACGCTGTTCCTGACATTTCTTCTCGTTGTGTCCGTTGTGTTCATTTTCCTCGGCAACTGGCGGGCGACGATCATTCCGACTGTCGCCATTCCCGTATCCCTGATCGGTACATTCGCAGTGCTGCTGGCACTGGGCATGTCGCTCAACACAGTCTCTTTGTTCGCGTTGGTTCTGGCGATCGGGATCGTGGTGGATGACGCGATCGTGGTTGTTGAAAATGTCGAACGCATCATCGCCGACGAAGGGCTGCCTCCAAAGGAAGCGACGGCCAAGGCGATGGAACAGATCACCAGTCCGGTTATCGCGACCACCTTGGTGCTGCTTGCCGTGTTCGTTCCAACAATTTTCATGCCGGGGATCACCGGTCGCCTTTATTCGCAGTTTGCGGTGACGATTTCGGTTTCCGTGGTGATTTCCTCTATCAACGCACTGACGCTGTCTCCGGCACTCTGCGGCCTGATTCTGAAAGCCCGTTCCGGACCTCCGCGCGGTATCATGGGTTTGTTCGACCGTGGCATTACCAAAGTCCGCGACGGCTATACGGCGATCGTTCGCCGCCTCGTGCGTGTGGCGTTTATCGGTGTGCTGATTGTTGCCGGTGTCGTGGCGATGATTGTCACGCTTGGCGGAACGCTGCCACAGGGCTTCCTGCCGTCGGAAGATCAGGGGTACTTGATGGTTGACGTTCAACTGCCGGATGGCGCTGCGCTCGGGCGCACCGAAGTCCTGACCGACCGGGTGGTTGAGTTGGCGCGCAATACAGCCGGAGTTGAAAACGTCGTCATCGTGAACGGATATTCCATCCTGAACGGGGCGACTTCTTCCAATGCCGCACTGGTCATCGCGACCATGAGCAATTGGGAAGAACGTCAACAGCCGGATCTGACGATCGACGCGATCCTCGGTAAGTTCTGGGCGGAATTTTCGACGATTCCAGGCGCAAACATCATCGCCTTCAACCCGCCGCCAATTCCAGGTCTTGGTACCACCGGTGGCGTTCAGATGATGCTTCAGCAAACCGGTGGCGGCACGCCGCAGGATCTGGCGTCGGCTGTTGGCTCGATGGTCTATTCGGCGAACCAGAGCCCAGACATTGCACGGGCTTACTCGACATTCCGGGCAAACGTTCCTCAGGTTTTTGTCGATCTGGACAGGGAAAAGGCCAAGACGCTCGGCATCAACGTTTCAGACGTATTCGGAACGCTGCAAGCCTACCTCGGATCTTATTATATCAACGATTTCAACATCTTTGGCCGTGTCTACAAGGTGATGATCCAGGCAGATGGTCAGTTCCGAGACCGGGTTGATGATATTGGCCGGCTTTACGTTCGCTCGACCGATGGCAGCATGGTTCCCATGCGCAGCATTTTGACGACAGAGAATGTTCTCGGTCCCCAGATCCTCACCCGATACAACATGTTCCGCGCCGCGGCGGTCATGGCCGACCCGGCGCCGGGAGCGTCCACGGGTGTTGTCATCAACGAAGTCGAGGCAGCCGCAGCAGAGGCTCTGCCTCCTGGATATACCTACGAATGGACGGGTACGGCCCAGCAGCAACTCGGCTCTGGTCAGATCGTGATGTTCATTTTGATGCTGTCCATCCTGTTCACTTATCTGTTCCTGGTGGCTCAGTATGAAAGCTGGACCATGCCGGTGGCGATCCTGATGTCGGTGTCTTTCGCGATCTTCGGAGCTTTGACGGCGGTGTTTGTCACGGGTGGTGACGTGAACCTTTATACGCAGATCGGGATGATCATGCTGGTCGGCATGGGGGCGAAGAACGCGATCCTGATCGTCGAGTTCGCGATGGAACAACGCGACAGCGGCAAGTCGATCCGCGATGCGGCAATTGAAGCGGCACATTTGCGTTTCCGTGCCGTGATGATGACCGCGCTGTCGTTCCTTCTGGGCGTCGTGCCGCTGATGACGGCCTCAAGTGCCGGCGCAGCCAGCCAGAAGGCCATCGGCTTCGCGGTCTTCGGCGGCATGCTCTTTGCCACCTCCATCGGCGTTCTGCTGATTCCAATCCTCTATGTCAGCCTCCAGAGCCTGCGTGAGAAGGTCAAGAGCCTGTTCGGCGGGGAAGGGCACACCACCCGGGATTCTCCTGCCACATGAGGTCGGAGCCGGTTTTTTTGGGTGTCTGATGTTACTTTTAAGAGCGTGCCGGGTTGCCCGGCGCGCTCTTTTTCTAGGTAAAGGCACGTCGAACGATCAACAAACAAAGTAAAAGAAAATGCAGAGTAAACCCGATTGCGAGCTTCTTTGGCTCGGTACCAGTTTAGTTCATTATATTGTCTGCAGAGACTTCCGGAAAGTTTGGTGAGCCGACAGGGGTTCGAACCCTGGACCTACTGATTAAAAGTCAGTTGCTCTACCAGCTGAGCTATCGGCTCTCACCAATTTCCGGTGCGCGTCGGGGCTTCGTGTGCCGCTCCATCGCGTCGGTGGCGTGTGTTTATGCCGACATCAGGGACAATGCAAGAGGCAATTTTGATTTTTTCAACAGGTGCGCGGAAAACATCTGGATTTGGTACTTCGGTTTGGGAAAAATGCTGAGTTTTCCGTCGGTTGAAACTTTCGTGGAGTATAAAAATGACTGTGTGAAACCGATCGGTAGAAATATAGAGAAATAAACTTAATAGTGAAACTGATTATAGTTAACGATATTCCTGAATACGTAAATAATGAACATTCTCCTGCAAAAACTGTCAGGTAGCACAATATTTTTTTGTGAGGTAACGTCGCCTTATTCATGAGAGGTTACATGCAGACACCGACATTAGAAACAAATGCAAGCTCGATTGAGTTTGATTTTGTCAAAGGGCACATAGCTGCCACGATGACGTTGATTCACGGGCTGATCGATCAGGGGCTGATTGATCGTGATCATCTGGACACGTTTTTTGGTTCCTTCATGGATGATCTGCCACACAGCCGGGAAACACTCGGATTGCGGCTCATTCTCGATCAGTGGCGGCAGGGTCTACGGGACGGGCAACCCGAAGACGAACTTAAAGGTCAACTGTTTGAAGTTATCCGTGGAGGGCGGAAAAACTAGGGGTTGATGAATATGACCGGTCGAGGGTGAGGCCGGGGCATATTCGAAAGGTTCGATGTCTGATGGCAGGGCGCGGCAGCGCCTTTTTTGATTCCCGATCCTGCAATCTATCTTTCTGAACCGAAAACTGAAATTCGGGTGATATCCATGTATCAATCCCGCTCTACGTCTTTCTCATTACTGGGTTGATTTTAGCTGAAACCTGATGGAGGTGAACCGTAGCTGGCTATTGGTTGGTTGGTTTGCTATCCCTACGGAAAGATTTTGAAGCCGGAAACCGGCGCAAGACAGGCTTAGAAAGCGAATGCATTTTTTCAAAATGTCCGGTTCGGCATTGACCTCCCGGTATCGGGCTCTCGGGTCGCGACCCGTTATCAGCCTCAAGCCGATCATTTTTGCTGCAGCTGCTTTTTGGGCCGGGGCCAGCCTTCCGGGATATGCAGAGGAACAGTATTTTATAACCATCGGGACAGGTGGCGTGACGGGCGTCTATTATCCGTCCGGAGGGGCGACCTGCAAAATCCTGAATGAGAGCCGGTCGGAACACGGTGTACGGTGTTCCGTTGAAACAACACTGGGTTCGATCTCCAATATTGACCAGATTCGTTCCGGAGAACTGGATTTCGGCTATGTTCAGTCTGACTGGCAGCACCATGCCTTTCACGGCACTTCCGTTTTTCAGGACGAGGGTGCGTTTGACGATCTCAGGACCGTTTTTTCCCTCCATTCGGAGGCCGCAACAATCGTCGTCAGGGCAGATTCCGAGTTTCAATCCTTTGACGACTTGAAGGCGGCCCGGGTCAATATCGGCAGTGACGGGTCCGGTTCGGCCGCCTCCTGGAAAGTACTTGTCGATAAAGTTGGCTGGACGGAGACGGACCGTCAAAACGAGACCGCACTCGGGTCGTCAGCTCTCGCCGAGGCGCTTTGCACCGGCCAGATAGATGCTTTCTTCGTTCTCATCGGTCACCCAGCCGCGTTAATTGACGAGACGCAGGATCAGTGTCCTATCCGTTTGATTGGCATTGAAAATTCTGCGGTGGATATGCTGGTCCAGGATACACCCTTTTATATCGAGGCAGTCATACCGGCAGAGCTTTACGGCTTGCCGGAACAGATCGATACATTCGGTGCGGTGGCAACTTTTGTGACGTCGGCGAAAATGCCGGACAAGATTGTTTCCACGCTTGTCGGGTCCGTGCTGGACAATTTCGACAGCTTTCGGGATTTGCATCCGGCTCTTGGCCGGCTTGAGCCTGAAGACCTTGTTGCACCGGAAACGTCCGTGCCGCTACATCCTGGCGCATTGAAGTTTTTTCACGAACAGGGCCTATTACCTGCAAACAGCTCGAAATAGCTGAATTGAGCCGGGTGCAAAGCGGCGCTCTCCAAAAGGTGAGTGGCTTGTGTGTTTGTGTCAAAGCTCCATGAGACTAAATCAGTGTACCAGTAACGCGCCGGTTTCGACCGGAGGTACAATAATACAGGCCGGAAATTCATATGATCCAGGATGTGACGATAATTGGCGCCGTGTTGGCCGGGGTCCTGTCCTTTGTGTCGCCGTGTGTTCTTCCGCTCGTGCCGCCGTATCTCGGCTTTCTCGCGGGCGTGTCGTTGGAGCAGCTTACCGGTGAAGACAAGGATAAGCACGACGCGTCCCGAAAAGTGTTCTTCAGTGCCCTGGTTTTTGTTCTTGGATTTTCGACCGTTTTTGTTCTTTTGGGCGCTACGGCCAGTTTTCTTGGTCAGTTCATAAGAGGGTATCTTGATTATCTGGGATATATCGCAGGTGCCGTGGTTATCGTTATGGGACTGCATTTCCTGGGCGTTTTCCGCATCGGACTGCTCTACAGAGAGGCCCGGGTCCATGTAGACAAGAAACCTGCCGGACCGCTTGGAGCCTATTTGATCGGTCTGGCGTTTGGTTTCGGCTGGACACCCTGTGTCGGACCGATCCTCGCGGCAATTCTGTTTGTTGCCGGGACGGAAGACACGGTTGGTAAAGGTGCTCTTCTGCTCAGCGCCTACGCGATCGGTCTTGGCATTCCGTTCCTGATTGCGGCGCTGTTCGCAGGTCCGTTCCTGAAATTCATGGCGCGGTTCCGCAAACATATGGGTGCAGTCGAAAAGACGATGGGCGGTGTGCTGGTTCTGACCGGGGTGATGTTCCTGACCGGTCAGATGGCTGTTTTTTCCTATTGGCTATTGGAAACATTCCCGGCACTGCAGGTGATCGGTTAGATCCCCCTATAACTTCTGATTTCCAAATCGGCTGACTTGCCTTGGGATGAGATTTGAAACATCGCCATTGGAAACTGCGGAATGTGGCAGCGGCTCAAAACACCGTGTCGCGGAACTCGGCTGTCGTTACCAGCGGGTCGCCGGTATAAAGGGCAGGGCGGCAGAACTCGGCAACATCCAGTAGGCGAGCACAGGCGATTGCGGCGTCTGCAGCGTTGCCGAACGGTCCGACAAGTAGCGCCACACCACCTTCAGGGACTTTTCTTTCCAACAGGAGCGGCCTCAGATCGCGCATGCGATCTTCGTTTTGATCCTTGAAATCAGCCCAGGCTTTTGCTGCACTTGCGGTTGACTTGTAATGGCCGATGACCGCGCCGAAATCGCTGCGCTTGATCTGGCTTTCCACACCGCTTCGCAGCCGTCCGACGGGTTCGGACGGAGTAATGATTTTCGGTTCGGCAACCGTGCGCGTGGGTGTTGCTCTGAACGTGCCCGGTTCTCCATCACCGTTTGGGTTCGGTATGGAACCGGTGGCAAGCGGCTCGTTTGACGGCTTGGGAAGCGCCACAATCCGAACCGGTTCTTTTGTGTCGATACCGGGTATTGTCTGAGGCTCAGATGCGGAGGGCATATATTCCGGCGAGCGGGTCAGAGTGATGTTTCGCGACACGGGCCTGGGAGAAGCATTCACCTCAACCGTTTTTTCAGGCTGTGTCTCAGCCGCCTGATCCCGATCAATTTCATGTTGTGCGGCAGCGGGGCCGGAGGGCCTTTTCATCTCGGCCTCAATTTGAGGAATTGCCGATTTAGAGGCTGGCGCTTGCGTCGTAGAGGGGGGTGTCAGCTCGTTGACGACGACGCCAGGCGCCGGTTGCGTTTCTGTTTTCTGCAGATTTGGTTTTTCTTTTCCGCCGGGACGAGCTGCAAGGGCGACTTGTTTTTCAAGGATCGAAATCCGACGGGAATAGTTGAGATTTTGTTCCGAAAGCGCACTTAATCGCCGTCTCAAGCCAACAATTTCCCGCTGCAGAACTTCGATCTGGCTCTGTTCGATGCCGGGCGTGTGGTCAGCACCGCTGTTGTTCCGCAATTGCATAATGCCTATCGGTGACGAGCGGGCGATCGACGCTGTCGTCTCCACATCTCCCGCCGGAGGCAAAGCTAAACCTGATGGGAGCAGTCTGACAGTCGCCGTTGACGAGGGCGAGCTCTGTGTGCCGAACTGATAAGACGCCAGTCCGACTGTTCCCATGACAACAGCCGCAAATGCCCAGGACAACATGCCAACGCGCGACGAGGTAAACGTGTCGCGCACGATGTCACGTTTGCTTCTTTGGGCGGCCTGCGGGTCAAACAACGGGTTAGCTTCCGGATCCAGTGGACGAATCTTTCAAAAAGATAGCCTATCTGTCATCGATTATGGTTAACGAAACCGAAACTGAGACTAAGTTGCAGTCAGTTCTTTCAAAGTTCTGTGGATCGGGGCATATAGAGCTGAATTACGAATACGTCCCCGGACAACAAAACTGGACCTTTCATGACCAAGCGTTCTTGCCTTTCGATTGTTCTCGCCGCCGGGTTGGGAACCCGGATGAAGTCTGATCTGCCAAAGGTGATGCATGAAATAGGTGGGCTGCCGCTGGTCGGGCATGTCTTGAAAACGCTTGAAGCCGGAGGTTCAGACCGAATCTCCGTTGTAACAGGACCCGATATGCCAACTCTTGAGACGCTGGTGTATGATCTTGCGCCTTATGGCCGTTGTTATGTCCAGACCGAACGATTAGGGACCGCACATGCGGTTCTTGCCGCCAAACCGGCACTTGAAATCGAAGCGGACGATGTCCTGATTCTCTTTGGAGATACGCCGCTTGTAACCCCGGACACAATCGGTCGGGTTCGAAATACTTTAAAAAACGGTGCCGATGTGGTGGTGCTCGGCTTCGAGACGGAAACACCTTTCGGCTACGGTCGGCTGATCGCTGAAAATGGCCATCTGGTTGCGATCCGTGAGGAAAAAGACGCAACTGACGAAGAGAGAAAGATCAAGCTTTGCAATTCCGGCATCATGGGCTTTTCCGGTCCGCATGCCTTGTCGCTTCTGGAAGCCATAGGCAACAACAACGCCAAGGGGGAATACTACCTGACTGATGCCGTGGAGATCGCCAATGCGCGCGGTTTGAAGGTTGTTGCGGTTGCCGGCTCTGAAGTCGAAACACAGGGGGTCAATACCCGCGCTCAACTTGCGTCGTGTGAAGCTGATTTTCAAAATCGAATGCGGCATGCTGCAATGGAACGCGGGTGTAGCTTGCTTGCGCCTCATACGGTCTTTTTTTCGTACGACACAGATCTGGATCAGGATGTCGTTGTGGAACAAAATGTTGT
>NZ_JAILWL010000115.1 GCF_025698965.1 Roseibium sp. | reverse complement strand
GTTCCGTGATAATCTGATGGCTGGCACGAACGACCAGATATTCCTTGTTCTGCGGTCCGTGCGGATGGTCTTTCAGAGTGAACAACCCTCCCGCATACAAGCGAGGTACTTCCCCTGCCGTCTCGATGCGCTTGTCGGAAGCCTGCTCCGCTTCCAGACGAATGTTGCTGTATTTTGTTCCCTTGTCTTTCTCTGTGTAACGACCGGGATAATCGTAATGTTCAAGCGCTCCTGCCCGATAGGCAGAGCCCGCGTCCTTGTCCGCTTCGAGAGATGCACTCGGTTTTTCGAAATCGTAATCATTGACAGCAAACTTGCCCGTCCGGAATTTCCGGCTCGGGATCCAATGGTAGAGATGCTCCTCGTTTCTTTGACTTTCACCGCCTATCGGAATGTACGGAATGGTCGCATCACCCTCGATCGGGCTGTAAGAAGACTTGGCATCCGCCAGGATCATCGTGTGTTTGCCGTTCTTGTGTTCGAAAAAATAGGAAATTCCGAACTCTTCCATCAGGCGGCAGCAAAAGTCGTAATCGGACTCCCTGTACTGAACGCAATAGTGGATAGGGTCGTAGCTTTCCGTCAGTTTTTTGCGATGATCGGCAAAGTCGTGCTGCCCAAGAACCTCCGAAATAATGTCCGGAGCCGATTTATCCTTGAAAATTCGACAGTTGGAATTTTTGGTAAGCAACCAGAACCACGGTCGAAGCGTCAGTTTGTAGAGGTAATAGGCGTCTCGATGGCCAAGCCATCTGGCGTCGGTCAGAAGGCCATCAAAATAGCGCACGTCACCCTTGTTGGTGACCACTTTGACGGTCATGTGTGTGGCAATCGCCTGGTCGAAATCCAGATCTTCCTGCTGACTGACCACTTCTAGCCGAATTTCAAAATCTTCGCTCACCCCCTCGTCGCACTCGACCGTGACAACGGAAAGTTCATCCTTGCCAAAGACCGAGATCAATTCGGCCATACGGTGCGATTGTTTGAGTTGTCCCTGGGCCACGAAGTTCTCCTCGGAAAGTCTGCGGTTCCTGAATTCAGGACGGCTTCTCAGCTATCTTCTTTCAGTCTCCTAAGGCGTTTCCGATAAAAATAATGTGTTCAACAACACAATTGTTGCAAATACTTTAAACACCAATCGCGCAAGTTACCAAACGTTGAAACCCACATTCCGCAATTGTGTTTCCAATTTACGCGCTTCTTCACAAATTAATTAACCAACTCATTAAAGTTATCGATCCTCGCTGCTCTTGCCAATTCGCTCCAATGAGACATACTGATATCAAAACGCACTTTAGTGACTTTCGCCACACTAATATTCCCAAGATATGGCACGATGCAGTCGAATGCTTGATGCGACAACCAATTCGCAACTCCATAAGGGAGGATTTAGATCGTGATCCAGATTTTGAAGTCGTCTAACCGGAACCAATTTGCTCGCCCTTTCAATAGCCGTCTTGTCGCGGCAACCGCCTTGGCGCTTGTCTTAGGAACTCCGGTTGCGACGACACAAAGTGCTCTTGCCCAGGATGCGACCTACTCCGCAGACGAAGTCAGCCGACATTTCAAGCAACTCAAGACCCGTTCCCTGAAACCAAGCGGCACAACGCGGGCGCTGTGTATTGGAACGAGGGATGAGTGCAATCCCGGCAATTCCAAGGACACTGGCGGTCAGGTTGCCGTCACCCCTGCCCCAACCGGCTCGGAAACCGCCCAGGGCAACGAACAGACTGCCGAGACCCTGGTGGTCGATCCGGAAACCAAGGCAATCGATGCCGGTTTCAATCTCCTTGTTTCATTTGAATATGCCTCAGCACGGCTGAGCCCTGCCGCGAAAGCAAACCTTCGCGAATTTGCAAAGGGTATTGGCGATCCAGATTTGAAGAGTGCCAATTTTGTGATTGAGGGTCATACTGACGGCATTGGCTCGGTCGCGTACAACCAGCGCCTCTCCGAAGATCGTGCGCAGGCCGTTACTGAGTTTCTTGTTTCCCTTGGTGTCGATCGCGTCCGATTGAAAACGGTCGGATACGGCAAAACACGACCAAAGGCCGCCAACATCAACGACCCATCCAACCGTCGCGTCGAAAGCAAACTGGTTCTGGAGTAAAGGCGGAGCAAAACCTCGTCCAGCCGTGATTTTCGGCTGGACGTACATCAAGGTGGGGCAAACATGAATTTCGACCCAGAAATATATGCCACGGAAATTGCAGCAGGCGCCGGCTGCGGTCCTGATTTGTATGACACCGAGCCTGCCTTTGCAGCCTTGATGGACTCCTGTGAAGAAATACTGCCGGAACGGTTCAGCGAATTCGACCGGTCAGAAGTCGATTTTACCGACCTCTACAAACAAATGGACAGCTTTCTGAAGCAATCCCGAGATCTCAGATTGCTGGTTCTTCTCGCTCAATTCTCGCTGCTTGGCGGACAACTTCACCAGTTTGCCGACTCCATCAGGGTTGTTCGCAGGCTGTTGGAACACCACTGGGAAGACGTGCATCCGACCGATGCCGATTTTGGTCACATGGAGCGCATGGGCGCTTTGGAGGCGCTGAACAACCGTCCCACGGTCATACTCCCGCTCGAGTCCGCTCCCCTTCTAAAAACGCGCCGAAGCGGCCCCATCAGCTACCGGGCAATCCAGATTGCAGCCGGTAACGCGACGGCGCGCGAGGAAGAACACACCATTTCTCTCGGGGCTATCGAAGCTGCGTTGACTTCGGGTGAACTGGAACAGGATGTCATTGATGACGTCCTTGCCGACCTTGCAGACCTGCCGGGTGAGCTTCTGGCAATTTCAGACATCTGCGCCGATAAACTGAAGGAAACGGGTGCCAAGGCAACACCGCCCGATTATGAAGATCTCCGTCAGTTGATAACTGAAATTGGCACGGAGCTTAAAACACGACTTGGCCGCCTTGCCCCGGACACGGCTGGCGAAGGAGCAGATGAAACCGAGGAAGACACGTCATCGGAACCCGAACAGACTTCCTCAGCAACACCAACTGAAATCCAAAACGCAGCCCAGGCCAAACTTATTCTGGATGCCGTTGAAGAGTATTTTGCAACACGCGAACCCTCGCACCCGGCCCTCTTCCTGGTTCGCGAAGCGCGGGGCCTCGTCGGCAAGTCCTATCTCGATGCTCTTAAAATTCTGATGCCGCGCCGGTTCGATGACGTTGCCCTTCTCCTGGGAACGAGCGGGCTGCAACTTTCCAACGACCGACTGATCGACCTAAACCAGAGTGGTTCTGAAGATTTGGGAGAGATTGGAGACTTCGCTGTCATGGTGGTTGAAAGCCGCTCCGACGCCATGAAAGGCATTGCATCCGTGAAAGGCTATTTTTCCTCCAACGAACCAACCAGCCCGATACCGTTACTGCTGGATGAAGCACAAAATATGAGCTCCGGCTCCTTCACCGGCCTCCTGAACCTCTTTCTTCGACCGGAAGATGAGTAGACTAAGTTTCGCACCAACATAACGAATTAGCTCACCTAGAGTTCCACCCTTCTTTCTTGACAGAAGCGACTAACAGGTCCTCAATATTTAAAGAAAATTTCCAAACCAGCGATCATGTGACTGTGATCACTTCTAATTTCGAACAACCAAAGTACATAAAGAACAACAACGAAGAGCGCAGAACCAAGACGTAATAAAACAAATAAAGAGCCCTGCGCGAGTATTTGACTGAGTTTGACCGATTTTCTTCATAGGTCAAAAACATGAAAGGCAAGTACAATGGCATCGAATAGCGGGCAAAGCTTTATCAAGCGTAACAGGCCACCCCGGGTCCACATTTTTTACGAAGATCCGTTTGATGCGGAGCAGAAGGTCGAATTACCCTTCGTAATGGGCGTCATGGCCGATCTTTCCGGTGACAATCCCGGCATTGAAAAATCAGATATCGATGAGCGCAAATTGCTCGATATCGATATGGACAATTTCAGCAAGCGGATGGAAGCGATCGAGCCCGGTACATCCTTTACCGTCAAGGACACGCTTTCAGGTGAAGACGATACGAAGATGAGCGTTCAGCTTCGCTTCAAGAGCATGGATGACTTCACACCGGGCAAGGTCGCTGAACAAGTTCCGGCCCTGAACAAGCTTTTGGAAGCACGCAAGAGCCTCGCGGCGCTCCGAACCATGATGGACGGGCGCGTTCAAGCGATCAGTCAGCTTGAAGAGCTGACACGTGATCCAGCCCTGATGCAGGCACTTGCTCAACAAATTGAAGCCGACAAACCGCAGTCTGAAGACGGCGCTGCGGACGGCGGCGACACGAAGGAGGCGTAAATGAGCAATACAGACACCAACGCCGAAAAAAGTGGCGCAGCAGCCGGCGAAGTCGCGGGTGAAAAAAGTCCTGAGGAATTTGCTTCCATCCTGAAACAGAATTTCCGGATTAAAAGCGAAAACGATACGGCCAACCAACTGGTCGACAGCGCAATGTCGACCTTCCTGGAAGAGGCGTTATCCGACCAGGCCCTGATCAAGGATGATGTTTACGACACTATCGACGAGATGATCGCGAAGCTGGACGAAAAACTGACGTCCCAGGTGAATGAGATCATCCATGCACCTGAATTCCAGAAACTTGAAAGTGCCTGGCGTGGTCTGGATTATCTCGTCCACCAATCGGAAACCGATGCCACGCTGAAACTTCAGTTCCTGAACATCTCGAAAAGCGAGCTCGCCGGCGTCTTCAAAAGTTACCGAGGTGCAAAATGGGATCAAAGCCCGCTGTTCAAGCAGATCTATGAAGCTGAATTTGGTCAGCTTGGCGGTCAGCCTTATGGTTGCCTGGTCGGTGACTATGAGTTTTCCTACGACCCGCAGGACATTACCGTTTTGCGCGGCATGGCGAAAATTGCGGCGGCGGCGCACGCTCCCTTCCTGGCAGCTGCAGACCCGCAATTGATGCAGATGGAGAGCTGGACGGAGCTTCCGGCCAAGCGCGACCTGTCGAAGATTTTCGACACGGAAATCCACGCACAATGGCGGACCTTGCGGGAATCTGAAGATGCACGTTATCTCGGCCTCTCTCTGCCGCGAGTACTGGCTCGGCAGCCTTACGGTGCAAAGTCCGACCCAGTCGAGGAGTTTGCCTTCGAAGAAGAATTCGGCGAAGACAACCACGACAATTACTCTTGGATGAATTCCGCCTACGCCATGGCGGCGAACATCAACCGTGCCTACAAGGAATTCGGTTGGACCGTCCGGATCCGTGGCGTGGAAAGCGGCGGACTTGTCGAAGAACTTCCGACACATGTCTTTGAAACTGATGATGGTGGAGTCGATCAGAAATGTCCGGCTGAGATCGCGATCTCGGATCGGCGGGAGCATGAGATATCCCGCCTTGGCCTGATCCCGCTCATTCATCGCAAGAACACGGATCAGGCAGCGTTTCTCGGTGCGCAGTCCGTCTTCAAGCCACGGCAGTTCTCCGGCCCTGACGGAAAGGATGCAACGGCGTCTGACAATCTGTCCGCACGCTTGCCATACATGTTCGCGACCACTCGGTTTGCTCACTACCTGAAAGTGATGGTGCGCAACAAGATCGGTTCGACGAAGGAATCCGCACAGCTTCAACGGTGGTTGAACGACTGGATCATGGACTATGTCGATGGCGATCCGGACAACTCCACCGAGGAAACCAAAGCGCGCAAACCGCTTCGGGAAGCGAAGGTCACCATTGTCGATGACGAGGAAAACCCCGGCTACTACAGAGCTCAGTTTTTCCTTCGTCCCCATTATCAGCTGGAAGGCATGGACATCGGCATGAGCCTGGCTTCCAGAATTCCGCAAGACGGATCCTAATTTCCAAATTGCCGGGCGGGCGGTTTCCGCCTGCCGGCAAGCATCCACCCGGATGCAGCCCGGTCATGCCGGGTGGAGGTGCAAACGAGGCGCGAAGGCGCCCAGGGGTTTGGACTTAAAAGTCCGAGGTAGTTGTAAGGAACAGCTAAGCAGTACGCCGGGCAATAGCCCCAGGCCGTCAGCAACCAAGAGGATGTATTATTATGGCTGTCGATTTTTTTCTGAAACTTGAAGGCATTAAAGGTGAAGCACAGGACAAGAGCCACAAGGACGAGATTGACGTTCTGTCCTGGTCATGGGGTGCCACGCAGTCCGGCACAACCCACATGGGCGGTGGCTCCGGCTCCGGCAAGGCATATTTTCAGGACCTGAGCGTCACGAAATATGTCGACAAATCAACGCCGGTTCTGCTGCAGCACGTTTCCACCGGCAAGCATATTGCAAACGGCACCATGTATGTCCGCAAGGCAGCCGGCGACAACCCGCTTGAATACATCAAGATCGAAATGAAGGACATCATTGTCACGAGTGTTTCGAGCGGCGGCAGCGGATCCGACGATCGTATTACGGAAAACCTCACTCTGAACTTCGGTGAATACAAGTACATCTACACCGAACAGAAACCAGACGGCTCCAAGGGAGCTGCACCGGAATTCGCCTGGGACATCGCGGCGAACGAAAAGAAGTAACGCGCAATACAGTTCGACCGCCGCGCTCAGTGCGGCGGTCACGCCATCTCAGGAACACCGGGTTCACTAACCGGTTTCGTTTGCTCTTCCGAACCGGGCAATTCCATGCGGGGCATTATCAATGGCCAAATCGAACGTGAAATTGCACTCCCCGCTTATGTGGGCGTTCCGGGCACTGGACGACCCGGACTACAAAGCTGCGCAAGCCCGGCAGAATGAAAGTCAAGGCGAACAGAAATTGAAATCCGGGCGACGTCTCAGTCGAGCTCACGGTGTTTCGGAACATACACTGATCTCGGAAGTCCGCCGGGACCTGCAAGCCCTGTTGAACACGGTCAATCTCAACTCCACACAGAGCCTTTCCGACTTTCCGGAAGTTGAGAATTCCATTCTCAATTATGGCCTTCCGGATCTGTCCGTTCACGTTGTCGACTCCATACGCATTGATCGTCTAGCGGACGATATCCGTCAGGCTCTTATCCGTTTCGAGCCGCGCATGGACCCTCGAACACTCCAGGTTGTTCGAGACGACAATGTCGAAAGTGAAACATTCAAAGTTCGTTTTTTGATCAAGGCGGAAATACGCTGTGACCCCATCAGGGTCGGAAGTGAATTCATTGCCGATGTCGATCCTTCCTTCGGCCGCATCAAGATAGTCGGGGCAACGGCATGAACCGGGAATTTCTGGATCTCTACAATCAGGAACTCACCTACCTTCGTGAGCAAGGCGCAGCTTTTGCTGAAGCCTACCCCGCTGTTGCCGAACGATTGGGCGGTCTGCTGGAAGATCGCTCGGACCCGATGCTTTCCGGTCTTCTGGAAGGAACCGCATTTCTTGCGGCTCGGGTTCAACTCAAGATGAAGCACGAGTTTTCGGAATTCACGTCCAATCTGTTCGAACAGCTCTATCCGACAGCACTTGCGCCGATCCCTTCCATGGTACTTGCACGCGTCACGCCCAAATATGGCGATGCGAATTTGCGTTCTGGAATCACAATCGACCGACACGCGCCCATGGAAGCCGTCTTCCGTGAACGCCAGGGCGAAGTCCGATGCAGATTTACGTTGGCGGCCCCGATAACTCTGACGCCATTGGAATTGACGAGTGCCCGCTATCTAAGCTCTTCTGCTCAGGTGTCCGGGTTGGGTGCGGAGATGGCTGAAGACCGGCGAGTAAGAGCCGGCCTGACAATTTCGCTGACCCATAGAACCGCCGAAGACCCTGAAAACGAAGTTTCCGAGGAGGAAGCCCTCAAAAAACCGGAGTTTCAGGTTGCCGGATGCCGGATAGATGAATTGCCGGTCCGTCTGGTCGGTCCGTTGGATATGGCTGCGAAGATCTACGAGCAAGTCTTCGGCCACACGATTGCCCTCTATCTCAGAACCGAAGATGCTTTCGGTCAAACAACCCTGCACCGCCTGCCCGTCAACTCGATTGAACAACTCGGGTTTGATGAGGAAGATGCGCTCCTGCGCAACGACCGCAGGCTCTTTACCGGATTTGATTACATCCGCGATTATTTTAATTTCCCACGCAGCTTCCTGGGTTTCCGATTGACCGGGTTGCGCCGCGTACTGGATCGCATCCACGCAAAGTCGTTTGATGTCGTTTTTGTATTCGATGAAGCGGACACTCGCCTGCCCGCCCATGTCGACCACAAGATTTTCGCTCTTCACTCCGCACCTGCCGTGAATTTGTTCGAACGGCAAACGGACAGGGTGCCAATCAAAAAAGGGCAGCACGAATTCGCTGTCATCACGGACCGGACCCGTCCACTCGACTACGAAGTTCATGCGGTGACGGAAGTGAATGCTCATTTTTCGGGTGGCGAAAAGCGTGCGGTCGAACCGCTCTATAGTGTTGCGCCGGATACGGCCAAGGCAGGACACGAATGGTTTTACACAATTCGGCGCTTGCCTCGTCGGCAATCCTCGTCCGAACTTCGACGCATGCAGCCAAGCCCCTATATTGGAACAGAAACCTTCGTAACGATATCGAGCGGCGCTCAGGCGGCTGCGCTTTTGCAAAGCGGTGACAAGAAACTTTCCGAACTCTCCTTGAAAGTCATGGCCTCCAACCGGTCTTTGGCAGCAGATCTGCCTGTCGGTAGCAACCCGGATAAATCCGATATCGGTGATTTCCGAATTCTGGAAGACGTCGGCCTGAAGGTTGATTGCATCGCCGGGCCGACAGCACCACGTCCACCATTGCTGTCCTACAATGAACGCCTCGGTGAAGAAGGACATGCAGGCGCGATCGCGTGGCGCCTCATCAATATCCTCGCTCTCAATCATGCAGGTCTGGTTCACGACGCTGCCGGTCAGGACGGGCGCTCGTTCCGCGATATCCTGAGTGTCTTTGCACCACTCTCCGATAACGCTGCAGATCGCCAGGCCCAGTCCGTTCAATCCGTTTCAACACGCCCCGTTGTGCGCCGGCTTCAGCAAAAATCCGGAACCGGGGTCGCGCGCGGACTGGAAGTGACAATCACACTGGACGACAAGGCCTTTGAAGGTTCAAGCGCCTTTCTTATGGGAGCAATATTGGACAGGTTTATTGCTGAATATGCGTCGATAAACCATTTCACTCAATGCGTGATCGCGACAAGCGAACGCGGCGCAATCATGAAATGGCCGCCAAGGATCGGAGCGCAGGGGATCCTATGAGCGAAACGGACGACAAAGATCTCAAGACAGGCAAAGACGAGCGGGACCGCCCCTCTTCCGCGCGCGACAAAACCGTAGTGCAGTTTCCCGGTCCCAAGTCTGCGGTTTGGCCCGGCCCAACGGCCGAACTGGAGACGGAGCCGGAAGACCTCAATGAATTCTTGCCAGTTTCGGACGGCGGTTTCGAAACGGAACCAGCGCACACGCAAACGATACAATCGCCTACGATTGAATCAATCGAAACCCACGCTTCCCCCACTCCTCCACCCGATTTCATATCAGCGACACCAGCAGATACGTTTGAAGAGGACCATGAAGACGATCTCGAGAGGAAGGACGTAGGCGAGAAGGCTCCCGAAATCCCGCCGGCCTCCTCTACCGAACCTCGCATCGAAGTCCCGGTTCAACAACAATATGCGTCGCTTCTGGCGGCCTTGAGTGACCGCATCCAGGAACATCCTGGCGGCCATGATCTGTTGGCTGTCCTGCGCATGCTGGAAGGACAGACAGCACCGGAAGCAAAAAAATCCGCTGGAAATTTACAAAAAGAGGAAGAACCGGCACCTCCGCGGATCGGGAAGAGCCGCCGCTTGATGGAAGACATCGTCCGTTTCGGCCAAGATCCTTCTAGCGAATTCGCTACCTCAACCATCGAGCGCGCCACGCGAGACGGTGACGGCGGACTTGTGCTGCTGGAGCGGTTTTTGGGTCTGCTTGGCCCGCAAGGTGCCCTTCCTGCCGCAATGACGGACGAAGCAATCATGCGGGGGCTGCGTGGAGATGACAGCTTTCCGAGATTTCTCGATGTCTTCAACAACCGCTTCGTTCAGTTGTTTTTCCGAGCCTGGGCCGACGCTCGCCCCATAGTTCAACACGACCGACCCGATGACGACCGGTTTCTAGCCTATCTGGGTTCAGCGATCGGTATCGGCACTCCGATCTATAGAGATTTGGATCGCATCGATGATCGCCTGAAACTGCTTTATGCGGGATTGTCCTCTCCCAAAACCAAAAGCGCTGCACGGCTGAAGGCGTTGGTTACAGGCGTCTTCGGCGTGGATGTGGAAATCGACCAATGCGTCGGAACATGGCTGCATCTGGACCAGGACGACCAACTGACCCTTGGAAGCCTGGGACCGGAAAACGCAGGACAGCTCGGATGCGATACAATCGTAGGCGCGAGAGTTTACAGCGTCAGTGACAAGATTCGCATCCGGATCTTTACTCGATCTCTGGAGGAATACAGGAAGTTTCTCCCCCCCACCCGGACCAGACCAAATCCGTGGACCGAAAGACTATTCGATCTCATCGACTTCTATCTGGGCCTCGAGATCGAATACGAAATCGAACTTGCTCTTCCCAAAAAATGCGCATCGGCGATCCATATGGATCGGGACAACTCTGCCACGCTTGGACATATCGGCTGGCTAAAGCCGGCTGTTGCCAAGGAACAGGAACCGGAGTTCGACGATGAAGACGACGGAATGCTGACCGATACCCGTTTCCGACCGGTGCGCAGACACACTACTGTCTATCAATAGGTCTCTAGTTTGAAAGGCCGACACCATGAGTGACATTCTGGTTGAAACCGTTGCCAATAAGCTGACTACCATCAGCTATGACTGCCTGGAAAAAGCCATGCGGCTGACCAAAAGTTCCGGTCACCGCCACCTTGAGATTCTGCACTGGCTTTATTATCTCGCGCGCGATGAAAACACGGACTTTGTTCATATCCTTCGTCATTTCGGCATTGATGTCGGTTCGGTACATGCAGACCTTCAGCAGGCGATTTCGGATCTTAAGATAAACCAGACAGAGTTGCCGTCCATGGCGGCCCCGTTCCAGGAAGCCTTGGAACGCGCCTGGTTTGAAGGCACGCTGAGATATGGTGATTACAAGATCCGTTCTGCCTACGTTGTCATTGCCGCAATGGGAGACAGGACAACCTGGCGTCAGTTTCTGAGCTACTCGCCTGCGCTCGACAAACTCAATCGGGACGTCCTTGTTCGAGATCTGGACAAGATCGCGGGTGCTTCCGCTGAAACCGGAGCCCGTCCGATTGATGGATCCGGCCCCAAGGCCGCATCACCTGCCGACGGCGGAGAATTTGCAGAAGCCGCCCCCGGGAGCGGTGTTGGCGAAGATGCTCTTTCCCAATTTACAGTCGACTTTACCGCGCGCGCCCGTGCGGAGGAGTTCGATCCGATTGTGGGTCGCGACGATGAGATCCGACAGGTGATCGATGTGCTGATGCGCAGGCGGCAAAACAACCCGATCCTGACCGGAGAAGCAGGCGTCGGCAAAACGGCGATAGTCGAAGGTTTCGCGCAAAAAATAATTGCAGGCGACGTACCACCGGCGCTTTTTGGAACGCGTCTCTGCGCGCTCGATCTGGGCCTGCTGCAGGCGGGCGCATCCATGAAAGGCGAATTTGAAAAACGGCTTCGTGCCGTGATCGATGCAGTGCACGCGTCCATTGTCCCGACAATCCTCTTTATCGACGAGGCTCATACCTTGATCGGGGCTGGGGGAGCTGCCGGCACCGGAGATGCCGCCAATCTCTTGAAGCCTGCGCTTGCGCGCGGAACGCTGCGCACGGTGGCGGCCACAACCTGGTCCGAATACCGCCAGCATTTTGAAAAAGACCCGGCGCTTACGCGCAGGTTCCAGCCGGTTCAGGTAGATGAACCGGATGAAGAGAAGTGTTTTGCCATGGTCAGAGGCTTGCTTGGCCCGATGGAAGAACACCATCAGGTTCGCATTCTCGACAGCGCCGTGAAGTCTGCGGTTTCGCTGTCGCATCGTTACATCCCCGCACGCCAGCTCCCAGACAAGGCGGTCAGCGTGCTGGACACGGCCTCAGCTCGCGTGAATATCTCACAAGCAGCGCAACCGGCGAAACTTTCAGATCTGGTTGCGAAGAAAGGCTTCCTGGAGACGGAACGACTTGCTCTGGCCAACGATACAGAACTCGGGATGGACCATCAGGAACAGCTTGATGCGCTCAATGCGGCCATTGATGAAACTGAAAATGACATCGACGACATTCGTAAAGAGTGGGAACGGGAACGAAAACTGGTTGCCGGTATCAGACATCTGAACACGGCGCTGATGCAGCTCAAAGGGGGCGATCCGTCCCCGCATCCTGAAAATGCAACAATCGAAGATCCGGAGCATGACGGGCCGGCCCTGGTCGCGATCGATGACATAGAACTCGACCTCGATGTGGACCTGGACGACGAAGACGCAATTCGCGTAGCACTGCATGACCTTCGTTCAGAACTATCCCAAATCCCGGAAGATGATCGCATGGTCTACGCTTATGTGGACGATGAGGCCGTTGCCAGCATCATTTCGGACTGGACCGGCATTCCGGTCGGCCGAATGGTTCAGGACGAGATGCAGACGATCCTCAACCTGACCGACAGCCTCAATCGCCGGGTTATTGGCCAGGCACATGGTCTGGCGATGATCTCCAAGCGGATCGAGACCAGCCGCGCTCAACTCGGAAATCCGGACAAGCCGATAGGCGTCTTCATGCTGTGCGGCCCGTCAGGTGTCGGCAAGACCGAAACGGCACTGGCACTTGCAGAAACACTTTATGGCGGTGAGGACAGTCTGATCACGATCAACATGTCCGAATTTCAAGAGGCGCACTCCGTTTCAGGTCTCAAAGGCGCTCCTCCCGGCTATGTCGGTTATGGTGAGGGTGGACGCCTGACGGAAGCCGTCCGGCGCAAACCCTATTCGGTGGTTCTTCTTGACGAAGTCGAGAAAGCTCATCCCGATGTCCATGAGATTTTCTTTCAGGTTTTTGACAAAGGCTGGATGGAAGACGGCATGGGCCGGAAAATTGATTTCCGCAACACGCTTATCCTGCTGACGTCCAATGTCGGTACCGACATCATCATGAATGCAGCCAGCCACATGCTGGATGCGCCGGTCTCCAGCGACATGAACCTGGCTGCGACGGACCCTAATGCACCGGACCCTGAAGCTCTTGCTGAAACACTTAGACCGTCCCTTCTGGATGTCTTTCCTCCAGCCCTGCTCGGACGGATCGTTACCATCCCCTATTATCCGCTTTCCCCATCCATGCTGGGTTTCATAGTGCGTTTGCAACTGAACAGGATCGTCAAACGGGTCAGCCAAAACAGGAATGCGGAGCTGACATTCGACGACGATGTCGTCGCACACATTGTTTCACTTTGCAGGGATCCGGACAGCGGCGGACGAATGATCGACAACATCCTGACAAACGACCTTTTGCCGAAGCTGTCACGCTCGTTCCTGACGGCGCAAATGAACGGCGAGGAGATCGGCAGTGCAACCATATCGGCAACAGACAATGCACTGACCGTGTCGACCCAATAAAACTGCGCAGCTCTGCCAGCGGACTTCACGAGATGATGTCCTATTTTCATGCCCGTTCCCGCGGCGCGAATTCTGCTGGATCAAAACAAATACCAGGTGTCGCCCGCTCGGTGGCCTAGGAGAGCCAGACGATGGACAAAAAAGAAGGCGAACTCAGCTTTTCGGCAAACAAGAAATACGATGCCGCTGTCGAAGCCAGAAAGGACACCGAAGGTTGGCTGCATCGCGTGCGCTTTCTCGAAAAACAGTTTTGCGAGGCATTGGACATCGAGCGGACGGTTCCGAAGCAGATGACAACGATTTCCGACATGGCACGCAGCACGGTCACAATGCGGGATCGTTACGGCCAACTGATTACCGGAACTGAAGAACAGTTGGCAGGAATGCAGAAATCGTCCGATTACAGCTATGCGCTTGTCGCTGCGCATGGCATCTGCTCGCTTGGGAAACTCTGTGAAGCAATTCTGGCGATCCTCCCTGGCACGCAGGCTGTTTCCGGTTTTTTGAAAGGCACAAAAACCGTACTGAGCTCCTCAAAGGACCTTATTGACGCAAAGCGGGCCATGGATGGCGGCGACGGCTCAGGTGGCTCCGGAAAGGCCATCGAGGCGTCGCTGAAGTTGCTCGGGGAAGAGACGGCCACCCTCGCCGATCTGATCGGCGGTCTCTTTGACATGAAGGTGCTGAGCGATCCAAACAACAAGGACGCAATCGACTACGAGAAACTGGCGGAAAAAGCCGCCTCAGTGGTCAAGACACTCAAGGGCGTCATGGGCACGCTGGAAAAGGCAATCATCGCGCTGAAACATGAAACCAAGGGCAGTGTTCGCGCAGGCACAGCAGCCAAATTTCTAGACGTTCTGGAAAATCTGCTTGAATGCTACAAGAACGCCGTGGCTGCCTATGACAATTATCAGAAAATGATGGCCACAGCAGCCGAGATGGGCAGAACTTCTGCGCATATCTCCACACTCAAACGCGATTATCTGGAAAGATCTTACGGTTCTCGAAAAGCCTTTGAACGAGCGATTTTCATTGCCTCCCGCGGCAATCAGGAAGGTCTTGAGAAAATCAGGATCAGGTTCCTGCAAAACATCAACAGTCACGCTGAAGCCAGCAAATGGGCAGAGGAGTTGGCTGCGGCCCTGGGCAGATATCGGGAAGATCTCAAGCGTGCGCAATCCAAAGTTCAGGCCTATGGC
>NZ_JAILWL010000114.1 GCF_025698965.1 Roseibium sp. | reverse complement strand
AGTTTCGAGGCAACACCGCGCCAGATAACACCGGAGAGTACGGCCCGGTCGTCTTTCAGATCCAGATAGATATGCCCTGAACCTGGCCGCGAAATCCTTCCCAGTTCCCCGCGCACGCGCACATAACCGAAGGCATCTTCCATCGTGCGTTTGATGGAGAACGATATCTCGGAAACGGAGAATTCGGCGACGTTCGAGGATGTTTCGGACACTGATGATTCCCTTTGTCTATCCGAAAACTGGACAGTTTAAGAGAGAGCGTCAAGGGCAGGTTTTGCCCGTTGACGGCTTTACCGCAGAAGTCTGTGTGTAGGTCAGCAATTCGTCGATGGTGGCCAGAATGCTCTTCTCGCCAAAGGCCGCAATCAACTGTAGCCGGCTGTGAGCGGTCGGATCGTCCAGCATATGTTCAAACAGGAGTTCGACATCCCTGCCATCAAGTTCGGCCTTCAATGTCTTGAGCGTTTGCAGGGCTGTAAAATCCACATCATCGACGCAGGAAATATCGATGCAGAAGTATTTGAGGTCCAGGTGTCGCCGGTTTGTCAAAGCTCGAATTTCACCGGCCATCCGGTCGGAATTGGCATAGTACATGCTGTGGGTGAAACGATAGATCATCAGACCGGGGGCGGCCAGCGCATTGGATTTGAGCGGTCGGGCGCGCCACGTCCCGTTGTCTTCGCCTTCAAGCAGAACATTTGTCGGGTGATAGCCATGGCGGGTGTGAACGATCAATGACAATACGATGGCAAGAACGATGCCCGGACCGACACCCGCGGCAACAACCACGATGATCGTTGCCATGGAAACCCAGAATTCCGGACGGCGCGTGCGATAAATGTTGCCCAGGCCTTTGAGGTCGATCAGGTCGACACCGATCGTAAAGACGAGCGCGGACAGTGCCGCTTCGGGCAGGTGGGCAAGCAGATCGGTAAAAAACAAAAGGATCAGAAGAACAACGGCTGCTGTAACCAGCATCGAAAGTTGACTTCGACCACCGGCGCTTTCCACCATCTGGCTTTTTGTAGGACTGCCGTTCACAACGAAAGTTCCGGTCAATCCCGCGCCAAGGTTGGCCAGACCCAGTGCTCTGAGGTCTGTGCTTTCAGCCAGATCTTCATCGTATTTTGCTGCATAAGCGCGGGCTGTCGCCGCGCTTTGCGCAAGGATCACCATCAGCATCGCGAGGGCGGCCGGGCCAAGCTGCCAGACCAGGTCAATCGACCAGTCGATTGCCGGCAGCGACAGGCTCGGCAATCCCTGAGGCACGCTTCCCACGACGGCAAGATGGGACTTCAGGTCGAAATACCAACTGAGGAAAGTCGCAAGGGCCAGGGCGACAATCGGACCGGGTATTGTTTTCGAAACCAGTTTCAAGCCGAAAATAATGGCCAGAACACCAAGAGAAACAGCCGCCGCGCTTGTGTTAACTGTCGAAATGGTCGGCAGGAGCTTCAATAAGGTTTCCAGGCTATTCGAATGAGGCAGTGTAACGCCGCTCATGCCAGACAGGGAATGGAGCGCAACCTGTATGCCGACACCAGTCAGAAATCCCGTCAACACGGTGCGTGACAGGAAATCGGCCATGAACCCGATACGGGCAATGCTTGCCGCCACAAGCAGAACACCGACCATCAGCGCCAGAAACCCTGCGAGTGCCAGGTAATGCTCAGAGCCGGTCGTCGCCAGTGCGGCAAGGCTGGTTGCCAGGATCGCGGCAGTGGCTGAATCGGCTCCCACCACCAGATGGCGTGACGAGCCGAAAAGCGAAAACAACGCCATCGGCAAAAGCAGTGTGTAGAGACCGGTGATCACAGGTGTGCCGGCGATCTTGGTGTAGCCCATCACTTCCGGAATCGCGATTGCGGCTAGGGTCAGACCGGCAAAAACCTCGGGAGCAATCCGAGACCTGGAAAGTGGCAGGATCCCCCCGAGGCACCAGTTGGTGAGTTTTGATCCGGACAATTTGGTTCCCTGTGGTGGTGTACATCTTGGCTGTTTTGCACCACGGGGGCCGGAAAAATTGCAACCTGGAGGCGCTCAAGACCCTATCGTGGCCAATCAAATGGCAAAAAACAATATGGGCAGGCCGCGACTCGGATTATCGAAATATGTGAAGCATTGGATGCAGTGATGTATCCGCCTTGAAACCCACACAATCGAGCGCCTACGTAGAACAAATGGGAAAATATGAGTTCAAAATGCAGCGATTGTTTTTGAGGCATATCCTTGCCGAGGGCGCGAGGATCGAGGTGGATCGGGGTCAGGCGAATTACCTGATGAATGTGCTGAGGTTGAAGGATGGTGACTATGTTCTGGTCTTCAATGGCAGCGACGGTGAATGGCTTGCCAAAATAGCCAGTTCAAGCCGACGGGAATGCGCGCTCATGATCATGGAGCGCACGCGCGAGCAAACCGATCGCAACGACCTGATGTACATGTTCGCACCGCTGAAACATGCCCGGCTCGACTACATGGTCCAAAAAGCGGTTGAAATGGGTGTTGGCAGTCTCAAGCCGGTGATGACCCAGCACACCCAATCGAGCCGGGTCAATCTGGAGCGGATGGAAGCCAATGTGATCGAAGCCGCAGAACAATGCGGAGTGTTGTCGATCCCGGAGGTTCTGTCACCTCAGCCGCTAAAGGATGTCCTAGCCGTCTGGCCGGAAACTCAACCGGACCGCCGCCTGTTATTCTGTGATGAAGCCGAGGGAACAGACAATCCGCTTCTGACGCTGGCGCAGATGAAGGAGGTCGGTCCGCCACCGCTGGCCGTTCTGATCGGACCGGAAGGCGGTTTCTCCGAAGAAGAACGGGCTGAATTGCGCAGCCTTGATTTTGTTTCCATTATTCCTCTCGGACCGCGTATCTTAAGGGCCGATACGGCCGCAGTCGCCGCCTTGACGGTCATACAGGCCACGGTGGGGGATTGGAGATAACTTTATGCAGCAGGAAATTCTTCCACCCGGTGCTTCCGCGGCCCATGGCAGCGGAAGCCCGGACAAAGCTGGTGTGAAGGATCCTGGTATCGCAGCGGATGCGAAGTCGGACCGAAAACGCTTTCGGCTTCCGGTCGGTGTTGCGCTTGGATTGGTGTTTTCGCTGCTGCTGGTGGTCATTTGCGGCATTATCATTTCCTATATGGCGTCCGCGGACAGGCGGATCGCTGGACGGTTGCTGGATGAGCAGGCTCTGGCTGTGCTGAAAGGCAATGAAGCAACCTTGAGGCAGTTCTTCCAGGAACAGGAGCAGCTCTACCGGTCGATCGGCGTTCATGCCGCAGCCTCGGGGGAGCGGTTCTCCGATGCAAAGCTGGTTCCCTATCACCGGCTTTTGCCTGAAGGTGTGAAACTGGAACTCGGGCGCACGGTTCTGAGAGATGAACCGTCCGATGAAGTGCCACACGTTGCCTGGTCGCAATTCCGCTACAAGGACGGGTTCACGACTGCCGTCATGGCGGCGGAGCTGGATATGGGCAACGGCCAGATGTTGGTCGGCTACTATCCGCAGCCTGTTTTCGCGAAGATAGCGGATGAAATGTCGTGGGAAGGCCGCCAGGAAGTGTTCCTCCTTTCAGGGCGCGACAAGGCGATTGTGATTGAGGGATTACCGGAAAGCGATTTTTCCGCCAGCCCGGAAAAGCCCTTGCCGGATCTCAGCAGCCTTACGAATTCTCCGCTGCATCTGATCTGGGACGACCAGCAGCGGGCGCACGATATGACAGGTGAAGTAGATGGTCGGGTGTTTCCGGGCGACCGGGGCATGTTTACGGCCATTTTCACCAATGTGGATGCAGGTCCGGCCAAGGGCTGGATTGTGGGCACGCTCTACGAGGCGGATCAATTCGGCGCGGCGCTGGATCAGACCCGGATCGTCCTCTATGCAGCAATCGTCGCCTTGATTGTGGGGGCCATCTTGTCGTTTACCGTGGGCCGCATGCTGGGCCGGCCATTGGGGCGCCTGGCACACACGGCAACCGAATTGCGGCAACTTGACTTCGAGGCCGCCGACCGGTTGCCGAGATCCAGGCTTGCAGAACTGGACGACGTCAATCAGGCCTTCAACGGTTCGATCGGTGCCTTGAACGCGTTTGCCAAATATGTCCCCAGGCAACTGGTGTCGCGCCTGATCGAAGAGGGCATGACCAGTTCGCGCAATATCGAACTGCGCGAAATGACAATCGTTTTCACGGACCTTGCCGGTTTCACCGGCATGGCTTCCCACTTGTCAGCGCAGGAGACAGCAGCCTACCTGAACGGCTATTTCGAAACGGTGTCCCAGGCAATTGCCGAAAGCCACGGCACCATCGACAAGTTCCTGGGTGACGGCGTGATGGCCTTTTGGGGTGCGCCTTCCGACCAGCCGGACCATGCGGCCATGGCGATCCGCGCCGTCAAGACACTTGCGGACCGGATTGAAAACTCTCCAATATCCAGCATGCGTGTGCGGATCGGCGTGCATACGGGCAAGGTGGTCGTCGGGGACATCGGGTCGGCTGCCCGTATGAATTACACGGTAATTGGTGATGCGGTAAACGTCGCCGCGCGTTTGCAGGAATACGGCAAGCATGTTGATCCGCACGCAAAGGTTATTGCCCTTGCAAGCGGAGAAACCATGGCGCAATTGCCCGAAGGTTTTAGTGCGACCAGCCTTGGACCGGTTGAATTGCGCGGACGCGACGAGGCGTTAACAGTGTTCAGAATTGCGTGATTTGCGCTTCTGGCGTTTTCCTTGCTTGCATTCTTCCTGCAACAAACCTAAATCACGCAAGCTCAAAAGCGTTTACGTAAAACGCGCCGGATCAATGCGGTTTGTTGGGGGCGTCGAGACGCCGTAGCTGAATGCCGCGCAGCAATTTAGGACGGTTTCATGGCCCGCGATACGGTCGACACCACACCGATTGAAACTGTTGCGGATCTGGCCGCGACCCTTGAGGAAGGATGTAAGCCGGACGACCAGTTCCGGATCGGCACCGAGCACGAGAAATTCGGTTTCTGCCTGGAAAAGCTTACGCCGGTTCCTTATGAGGGGAAAAACGGTGTCGAAGCAGTTCTGACCGGCATGGAAAACCTCCTCGGCTGGGAGCGTATTGAGGACGCAGGCAATATTATCGGTCTGGCAGATGATCAGGGCGGCGGGGCGATTTCAATCGAGCCTGGCGGACAGTTTGAACTATCCGGAGCCCCTCTGGAAAACCTGCACCAGACCTGCCGGGAAGCAAACCAGCACCTTGCCCACGTTCGCCAGGTGGCTGAACCGCTCGGGATCGGATTCCTCGGGATCGGTATGGCCCCGACCTGGTCTCGCGCGGACATGCCTCGCATGCCGAAATCCCGCTACGACATCATGACCAACTACATGCCGAAGGTCGGTTCGCTTGGCCTCGACATGATGTATCGGACTTCGACCATCCAGGTGAATCTGGATTTCTCGACCGAAGCCGACATGGTCCGCAAAATGCGGGTTGGTCTTGCGCTTCAGCCCATCGCAACGGCGATTTTCGCAAACTCGCCCTTTACAGACAGCACCCCGAACGGGTTCAAGTCCTTCCGCGCCCAGATCTGGACCGACACGGATGCGGACCGTACGGGTGACATGCCGTTTGCCTTTGAAGACGGCTTCGGTTTTGAGCGTTATGTCGAGTGGGCATTGGACGTACCGATGTACTTCGTCAAGCGCGGGGCCACCTATTACGATGTAACCGGCACTACGTTCCGCCAGTTCATGAATGGCGGGCTCGAAGGCAAGATCCCGGACGCAACTCCGAGCCTGGGCGATTGGAACAACCACCTGTCGACCTTGTTCCCCGATGTCCGGTTGAAAAAATACATTGAAATGCGCGGTGCGGACGGTGGTCCATGGCGGCGCATTTGTGCGTTGCCGGCGCTTTGGGTCGGATTGTTGTATGACAGTGGTGTGCTCGATCAGGCTTGGGAATTGGTCAAGGACTGGAGTGCGGAAGAACGCGCGGCCCTGCGCCGAGATGTTCCGAAGACGGCGCTGCAAACCCCTTTCCGGGATGGCACCGTTCTGGATGTCGCCAAACAGGTTCTTGCTCTTTCGCAGGAAGGCTTGAAACGCCGCAACCGGTTGAGCGATGGTGATCTCGACGAGCGTGTTCACCTGGCACCGATCGAGGAAGGGTTGGCAACCGGAATGTGTCCGGCCGACATACTTCTGCAGCGCTATAACGGTTCCTGGAATGGCGATATCACCCAAGTGTTCCGGGAATATGCCTACTAGGCCGCACCGGCATCAAATAGATTGCGATGGCGCGGCAAACGGCAACGAAAAGCAAGCAAAAGCGCAAAAAGCAGGCTGCCTTTCCGGTTAAGCACTTTGACGCAGCAGATCGAGGCTGTTTTGCGTCCTGTCGAAACAATGCGAATTTCCCGGCATTGTCGTTGTAACACGTTGAAAATCAGACAGTTCTCCGCAGTCTTACGCCTCTTGTCCGAGCAAATTCACTCCTATCATTGCTGTCTATTTGATAAGGGCATGTCCCAGACCTTCTCTGATGACAGACAAGATGTGGGCGATCCGGAAGAGCAAGGGTCTGTACGAATTGACCTGAAGCCCGCAACAGGTCACTCTGGCACATGGGTTTGTGAATGAGACAGTTCTTGTTTCTCAAGCTCTTGCGGCAGATTGACCGGAGCGATGTAATGATTGGTGGCGATAAAACGGTTCCCCCGTTCGATGTCTTTTCGTTGACGGAAGACGTTCGTGACCGGTTCGGCTGGTCCAATGAAGACTTGACACAGGTGATGGAGCAGCTGATGCCGGCGGCGCTGAACGGCTTTCGCTATTTCGGCAGCGCTGTTCCCGGTTTCACCGAGTTCCTGAACCAGTCATCACCATTGGCTGCTGCTGCCCAAAATCCCTTTGCCGTTTATGCGGGATTGTTTCAGAACCCGACCGAATCGGCACTAACACCGTTTTTCGGTCCCGAAGCGGTGCAACAGGCATTGGCTTCCCACATCGCCGGCCTGACCGGACTTCAGAGTGGCGCGATACAGGAAATGATGCCCGTGGCTGCCACCCTGGCCATGGGCCAGATTGCGCGGCCCTTTGTGCATGGCGAAGCCCGCAATCTTCTGGACGCTTACTTGCGCGGTTTTGCCCGCGGGCGGCCCAAGCCGCAACCGACACCGGTGGATTACCTGCAAGGTTATGCCGATGCCATGCAATCGTTCTGGGGAGCGTTCCTTCAGCCGGCCAGTATCGTGACGACGTCGGATGAAGACGAAGCGGAACCGGAAGAAGAACAACAACCGCCCGAGGAAGATTACCCGGCGGATGAAGGTTCCGAATTTGAAGAAATGGTTGCCGGCTGGATGGAGGCAGGGCGGGATTTTCAATCAAGTCAGTTCAAGGCTTTCGACAGTTTTTTCGAAAAGGCCTCCAGGAACAATCACGATTCGTAAGTGTCCGGCTGAGGTGTCTCCGAGTGTTCAGTCGGACTGGCTCATCTGTTCGCAGCAGCCTGTACCAGTCTGTTTCGGCGGACAGGGAACGGTGCCATACGAACAATAGACGCAGCAGTCTCCCTGGCGCGGTTTCAACAACGTCTGACATGAAACGCATTGATAAAACCACTGGCATGCATTCGTCGGCATTGTTTCCAGCTCGATATGCCCACATTCAGGGCAGGTGAGACGGCTGTTCAACGTTAGTGACTTCTGGTTCATTCTCACATCATCCCAATCAAAAAATCATTGATGCGAGCTTCGTTCAGAACGATGACCCAAGAGACAATAGAAAGTGCAGTTGATGGAATTAGCCACCAGGCGAACTTCCCGATCGAGCCCCTCTTGAACGAAACTATCCAGGTCAAAACCAGCAAAAAGACTGCAAAAGCAAGCACATAATAACTCACGGCAGCAATTTTGCCAAAAACAGCAAGCCAGCTTCCTCCCAGACCTAACAGCATCATCGTCATTGGAAGAATGCAGCAGCTCGCAACGCCGATTGCCGTAATTGAACTTGCACAGCTAGCTCTGGCCAATCCCTTCATGACGTTGTCCTTTCAGGCTTTGTGGAAATGCCGTGATGAATTATGCTTCCTGTAGTGACTACAGGATCAAGAGGCTGGTTTCATGGCTACAATCGGCGAAGCCTCGCGGCACAGTGGCGTTGGCATCGAAACAATCCGCTACTACGAACGGGAGGGTATTGCCTCCAAGCCCGCACGCGCTGCAAATGGCCGACGGATCTATACTTCTCAAGAAATTGGTGAACTGCGTTTCATTAGACGTTGCCGGGAACTGGGCTTTCCGCTTCAAGACGTGCGAAGGCTTTTGGCTATTTCCAATGGGAATTCAGTCAACTGCGGTGAAGTCATGCAGTTCGGCAGAAATCAGTTATCGGAAGTTCGTGCAAAAATCGCCGAGTTGAAGAACCTCCAAGATGCTCTGGAGGAACTGACATCAAATTGTTCGATTGGATCAACGAAATGCCCAATGCTTGAAACACTTAGATCGGTCTGAATTTATCAACGGCCAAAAAAAGACCCGCCAAAAGGCGGGTCAGGTAATGTCAGCAAGGCTTGCCGACAGGGGCTGCATAAGGGAGGTCAGTTGGGTGTCAGGCTGCGAGCGGGCCGCATTTGTCCTGACAGGCGTCAACGATCTTGAGGTCCGGAGACTTCGCTTGAGCGTTGGCCGCACTGAGATTCATAGAGGTTCCAAGTGAGGCGGACCCGGTCAAAACAGATGTCGGGTCGGAATAGAACGGAAGCGCCAAGGCTCGTCGAACATCGCTCCGGGTCAGACCAATGTCCTTCAATTGATCATCGGACCAGTGTTTGAGCTCTGCAAACTGGCGGCGGTTGTTGAACACACGCCATGCACGGGCAGCCATCTGCCCGAAGAGAGCGAAGAAAGTATTGGTTGCAGTGTGGGTCATGGCAATAGTCTCCTGTTAGCGGCCGGAGACATTTCCGGCAGCTCGTTCCGTGCCAGTTCTGGCAGTCCTTGTTTTGGAACATCCTCTATATGCCTCCGCGCAAAACATAAATCCAACGAATGTTTGTGATATAAATGATCGTATCTTGTGATGTGATATCTGCAGAGGGCGTATTCCCGACCAAAACGCTAACATGTCCAAAAGTATTTCATGCTTAAATGAATTCCATGCTAAGAATGAACGTTGCTTATATATGCGAGGCGGTCATGCTCGATCTGGATCAACTGCGAACCTTTGTGGCAATTGCTGAAACCGGCAGCTTCACCAGAGCGGCGGACAGTGTGCACAAGACTCAGTCCGCAGTCTCCATGCAGATGCGGCGTCTGGAGGAGCGCATCGGAAAACCGCTCTTTGTCCGGGTCGGACGTCAGTCCAAGCTGACCGAGCATGGTGAGAGATTGCTGCATTTCGCCCGCAGGCTCGTTCAGCTGAATGACGAAACCCTGGCCGCCTTTGACGATACCGAACTTGCTGGCCTTGTCAGGCTAGGAACCCCGGATGACTACGCTGACCGCTTTCTTCCAGAGATCCTGGCCAGGTTCTCCCGGTCAAATCCCAAGGCCGAGGTGAGTGTCGTATGTGCTCCGACGCCCAATCTGGCCGACATGATTGCTGAAGGTGAATTGGACGTCGCCATCATCACCCATGTTCTAAAGAAAGGGCGCAAGAATGTAGATGTCGTCCGGCGAGAACCGCTTCTTTGGGTGGTGTCGGCCCGTCACGCGGTCGAAAACGAATCTCCGCTGCCGCTCGCTCTTGGCCGGGCGACCTGTGATTGGCGAAAGGCGGCGCTCAACGTATTGAGCGATCAGATGCGCGAACACAAGCTGTTGTATTCGAGTTGGAATTCCACGGCGGTCGGAGCAGCGGTTATTGCAGGCCTTGCTCTCTCGGTCTTACCGGAATCGGCGTTGCGGCCGGGAATGAGAGTCCTCACGGAAACTGACGGATTTCCTCGATTGCCCGAGTGTGAAATCGGAATCATGCGTTCATGGCACAACAATTCCAGAGTGACGGACGCGTTGATCGAACACATTGTTTCGTCGCTGGACAACCTGTCCGTACCTCATGCGGCTGAGTGAATTTGAATATTAAACTTATCGATTTGAATTCAGGTTTTGTTTCAGGACCGCTGCTTCCGTTAAAGTAACTTTCCGATTGAAGTGTAAGAAATTGTGATGTATTTTATAACAATCAATTCGAATCTCAAATCGCCCGGCTGATATGTGGCTCATAAAAAGGGTCTCGCATGAATCACGCACTAGATATTGATCAGCTCCGTACGTTTCTCGCGATCGCCGAACTGGGAAGCTTCACAAAGGCCGGTGAGGCCGTGCACAAAACCCAGTCTGCGGTGTCCATGCAGATGCGGCGTCTGGAAGAAAGGGTCGGACAACCGATCTTCATCAAGGACGGTCGTCAGTCGAGGTTGACCGAGGACGGCCTTCGACTGGTTGAGTTCGCCCGGCGCATGATTCTCTTGAATGACGAAACCTTGTCGGCCTTCAACGGCCAGAAGGAAGTCGGTCATGTGAAGCTCGGCGTCCCGGACGATTACGCAGACCGGTTGTTGCCCCAGGTGTTGGCCGCGTTCAACAGGCTCAACCCATCCATCGATGTCCAGGTTGAATGTTCCGGCAGCCGCAAGCTGACCGAAGCTATCCGGGAAGGCGTCCTGGATGTCGCGATCACCACCTCCGGTGATACGCTGGACCTCAGAGGCGAGATCATTCGGCGTGAACCGCTTTATTGGGTCACGTCGATGCAACATTGTGCCCATACGCAGGATGTCATTCGTCTGGCCCTCGGCCCGGCAACTTGCTGCTGGCGGCGTATGTCCATGGACGCGCTTGACCGGTCAGGGCAGCGCTATCGGGTTTCCTATACAAGTTCAAGCGCGGCAGCGCTTGTCGGGGCGGTGCAGGCTGGGCTTGCGATCACGGTGTTTCCCGAAAGCGCTATCCGGGACGGAATGCGTATTCTGGACGAAAAGGACGGCTTCCCGGCGTTGCCTTTCTGCGACATCGCATTGCTGCGCTCCGATACTGCGCGTGAAGCCATGCACGACACGTTGTGCAATCACCTGATTGCCGCGATTGGCAATGTCGGCAATGGCGGCGGCCAGATGGCCGCTGAATAAACTTCCAGTTTTGCGGATCATCCGAACTGCGTGGCGTCAGCGAGCCCGCAGCATAAGCAGGTTGCCACCGAGAACGCACACCAGTCCGGCGGCGGCCAGTGGCGTCCACTGATAGCCTTCGAATATCGTCGACAAGGTCAATGCGACCACCGGAAACATGACGGTTGCATAACCGGCACGCGCTGAACCGATGCGCCCGAGAAGCGTCAGGTAGGAAGCAAAGGCGACAACGGACGCGATGAGCGCCAGATAGATCAGGCTGCCGAGATACGGAACCGACCATTCCACAGCAAAGCTCTGGCCGCGAAAGGTTGAAAAAACGCCCAGAAACAACATGCCGTAGACCATGCCCCACGCCGTTGCCGGAGTGACGCCGATCCCTCGACGCTGTGTGTCGGCAGACAGCATATTGCCGAAACAGAAGGAAAGTGTGCCACCGATACACATGGCGAGGCCAAAGGCGGCCTGAGCGTTGAAATCCGCTCCGGCAAGTTTCGGCCAGAACATCAGGCCGATACCGGCAAATCCCATTACGCCAGCCCCAAGCGCCAGCAGATTGGGCCTTTGGCCGAAGAGGATCAGACCCAGGAACAGGTTGAAAATGGAGGCAGTCGAAAAAATCACCGCCAGCAAGCCGGAGGGCAGGTGGGCCGCACCGTAGTAGAACAGGGTAAAGTTGGTTGAAAACAGGAACGCGCCAAGCCCGGCAAAGCGGAGGTGATCCTTCAACCGGAAAGACAGGTTGTGACCGCGATACCTGGCCCAGATCAACATGATCGCAGCAGCCAGAACAAAGCGCCAGAAAACGGAAACCTCCGGTGCAACTGTTGCAATCTGTCCCTTCATCGCAATCCAGCTGAAGCCCCACGCGAGCACGGTTACGGCATAGAGGCCGTAGTCTGTCGGCGTAAATCCGGTGGATTCGCGATGGACTGCAGGAGAGGCGACGCTCATGAAAATTCCGTTCGAACACAATTGGGGAGACCAAGTCTGATCTCCAATGTGAAGGCGGCTCGGCTTCAGCTCAAATGATTGTTTTTGATCTTCTCATCAATGCCGGAGATGCGTAATGTCGCGAGCATTCAAACAGGGCGATACAGCTGGTTTCTGGCGAGCCGGAGATACGATGACTTTCCTTGTAATCGAAAACTACAAGAACACCGAACTTGGCACGATCGCCAGGATCGCAAGGGAAAGCGCACAGGACTGGACGACGGTCGAGACCCATCTCGGGGAGCCTTTGCCACAGGACATCGAACGATACGATGGCTTGGTTGTCCTAGGGGGTGCACAGAACGCACTTGCCGACGAAGACTATCCTCATATGCCAGATGTTTGCAGTCTCATCAGGTTGTTTCACGAGCTGGACCGGCCGGTGATGGGCATCTGTCTCGGGGCACAGCTCATTGCCCGGACGTTTGGCGCAAGCAACATATTGGACAAACCCATCGAATTCGGTTGGAGGGACGTTGTTCCGTCGGCCGAGGGAAGGTCGGACACCGTTCTGAAGGAGCTTGGCAACGGCGGCCCCGTGTTCCATTGGCATACGGATACCATGACTTTGCCCGAAGGCGCCGTGCATCTGGCGGAAAGCGCCATGACGCCGAACCAGGCCTTCCGTCTTGGACGGGCGACCTATGCGGTTCAGTTTCATTTCGAAACCGGTCGCGATGAAGTCCGGAACTGGACCGAGGTGTTTGCCGAGGAGATTGTCGATCATACGCCGGACTGGCACCTGCGCTTCGAAGACGAAGCCGGACGACACGCCGACACAGCCGATGAAATTGGATCGGCACTGGCGCGCGCCTGGCTTTCGTTGCTTTAGGTCATCCAGCGCAGTCAAATTTCTGAGGGTATGACCTGAGGGCTGTTGAAATCAGACCGTCGGCGTTCCACCGGCGAGTATTGTGCGCATTGCCGTTTCGTCCAGATTGCCGCCGGTCAGGATCACTCCGGCCTTTTTGCCCCGGAGCTTGTCAGCGTCCTGGCTCATGGCCGCGAGTGCTGCTGCGCCTGCACCTTCTGCAAGATTATGCGTATCGGAGTAAAAGACGCGGATTGCCTCCGCGACCTCGTCTTCCGTGACTGTGACCATTCGCTCGGAGCCTGCGCCAAGAATATCCAGCGCCGGTTGCACCGGCTCACGGCAGGCCATGCCGTCGGCGAAGGTCCGGGCGGTTTCGGTATTGACGATACTGCCCGCATCGAAGGACAGCCGATACGCCGGTGCATTTTCCGTCACGACCGGCACGATTTCCGTTTTCAGGCCAAGGAGATCGCGAACCGTGATCAGGCCGCAGGCGCCTGACCCCATGCCGACAGGAACATAGACCACATCCAGGTCCGGATGCGCCCGGAAGAACTCCAGCGCATAGGTCGCGACACCGAGAACGATGTTCTTATGGAACGACGGCACCATCAGGTATCCGCTCTCTCGCGCAATTTTTACGGCAGTCAACTTGCTTTGGTCGAAGTCACGGCCGTCTATGACAAGTTTTGCACCAAAAGCCTGCATTGCCCGGTTTTTGCCTTCCGCGTTTCCTTCCGGGACGACAATCGTTGAGGGAAGGTTCAATAGCCGTGCTGCCAGCGCCATGGATTGTCCATGGTTGCCACGTGTTGCGGAAACAACCCCCTCCGGCCGGCCATGAGCATCGATGTGTTTTTGGATGAATACGATTGAACTGCGGGCCTTGAATGCGCCAATCGGTGTGTGGTTCTCGTGCTTGACGACAACTTCGAACCCGTATCTCTGTTGCAGCAAGGGCCAGCAAAAACTTGGCGTTTCGGGAACTATCCGCCGTACGATCGGAATTACGTTTTCCAGGTCTTCAAGCGTGAAAAGCGGTTTCATTCTGTGTCCTTGAATTGAGCCGACTTTGTCTGGAAAGTGGACCGGATCGGTCTCGGTCAGGTCCGGTATCTATCTGAAGGCAGCTTGCACAAATGCGAAGAACAAGTCTTTCAGGATCCTGAACCAAAATACGATCCAGCACCAGATCATGCTTGAGTCAGTGCATTTCCTGGAACATCCTGGGCCATCATGAATATTGGTAACGCCACCGTGGAAACAGCTTGCAAACCACTATCGATTGAAGCAGCGGGTCACACGCTCACTCTGCTGCCTGCGGGGGCTTATCATGCATGTTTCACTGCGTCGGTGGATAGCATTGGCTTCGCCTTTGATGCTCAGGCGGGCCGCCACGCAATCGGTTCCGACAAGAACGAGGCATACTATCGCCTACCCAATAGTTTGGCCCTGACACCTTGCGGCTGCGACATTCGATCTGCGTCCGATAGCGGTGGTGAATATCTTCTGGTCAGCGGTCCGGCAATTCGTGCGCCAAAAGCGCGTTATCAGACCAACATTCAAATCGCGGGCGCCGTTGCAATCGCATCTTGTTTACGCAAGTGGCTCCTTGGCGACCGGCATCAGGATCCATTGTCCTATGAAATGCTGATCGACCGATTGGGCGACACGGTTTCAGACCTGCCCCCTGCTTCGAAGGCGGCAAGGTGGATGACCATGAAACGGTTCCGACAGGTATCCGATCTCATTGACGAAAATATTGCTGGTGACCTGACCGTTGCCGCACTCGCAAGGGAGATCGGTGTTTCTTCGAGTTTTTTAAGTCGGGCCTTTACGGCATATTGTGGCCAGACGCCATACGACTTCATTCTGAG
>NZ_JAILWL010000113.1 GCF_025698965.1 Roseibium sp. | reverse complement strand
AACGCTCGACTTCTTCCATCTTCAGTTCGATGTAAGCGTCGATCTGGTCGTCGTCGAATACGCCACCGGCTTTCAGGAACTCACGGTCAGCGTCAACTGCTTCCAGAGCTTCGCGCAGAGAGCCACAAACCGTCGGGATCTCAGCCAGTTCTTCCGGCGGCAGATCGTAGAGGTTCTTGTCCATTGCGTCGCCCGGATGGATCTTGTTCTTGATACCGTCAAGGCCAGCCATCAGCAGGGCAGAGAAGCAGAGATACGGGTTCGCGGTCGGATCCGGGAAGCGAACTTCAACGCGTTTCGCCTTCGGGGAAGCGGTGAACGGAATGCGGCAAGACGCGGACCGGTTACGCGAGGAATACGCCAGCAGAACCGGAGCTTCGTAACCCGGGACCAGACGCTTGTAGGAGTTGGTGGACGGGTTGGTGAACGCGTTCAGGGCCTTTGCATGCTTCAGAATGCCGCCGATGAAGTAGAGGCAGCTTTCGGAAAGGTCAGCATACTGGTTGCCGGCGAAGGTCGGATCACCATTGTTCCAGATGGACAGGTGGCAGTGCATGCCGGTGCCGTTATCGCCGAAGACAGGCTTCGGCATGAAGGTCGATGTCTTGCCGTAGGCATGAGCAACCTGGTGAACGACGTACTTGTAGACCTGCATGTTATCGGCACAACGGGTCAGGTGGTCGAATTTCATGCCAAGTTCGTGCTGGGCAGCAGCCACTTCGTGGTGGTGCTTTTCAGTCGGTACACCCATTTCACCCATGACAGACAGCATCTCGGAGCGAATGTCCTGTGCGCTGTCGACCGGCGGGACCGGGAAGTAACCGCCCTTGGTGCGCGGACGGTGGCCGAGGTTACCGGTTTCGTATTCGGAACCCATGTTGGACGGCAGTTCGGAGCTGTCGAGGATGAAGCCGGTGTTGTACGGGTCGGCGTTGAAACGCACATCGTCGAACATGAAGAACTCTGCTTCCGGACCGACATAGACCGTGTCACCGAACCCGCCGGACTTGACGTAGGCTTCAGCCTTCTTGGCTGTCATGCGTGGGTCACGGTTGTACCCTTCACCGGTAACCGGGTCGACGACGTCACAGAAGACAGCCATCGTGGACTGAGCGAAGAACGGGTCCATGTGAGCGGATTCCGGATCCAGGATCAGCATCATGTCGGACTCGTTGATGGCTTTCCAGCCCGCGATGGAGGAGCCGTCAAATGCGACGCCTTCAGCGAACATGTCTTCGTCGACGAGTGCTACGTCCATGGTGACGTGCTGCATTTTACCTTTCGGGTCGGTAAAGCGCAGGTCCACGAATTTAACGTCCTTTTCCTGAATTTCCTTCAGGACGTCAGCAGCGGTGGTCATAATGTCCATCCCTTTAGTTTTTCGTTTGAACGGTTGGGTTTTGTTCCAGCCCTTCAGAGGATCTTGGTTTGCTCTGGTTCATCGGGCTGGAATTCTTGATGCCGGCGATTGCCGGAATGAGGCGGATCAGATCGCGTCGATACCGGATTCACCGGTTCTGATGCGAACGGCTTCTTCGATATTTGAGACAAAGATCTTGCCGTCGCCAATGCGACCGGTTTGCGCAGCGGAGCGGATCGCGTCCACGGCCTTTTCGACCATGTCGTCCCCGAGAACGATTTCCACTTTCACTTTCGGAAGAAAATCGACGACATATTCTGCACCACGGTAAAGCTCGGTATGGCCTTTCTGGCGACCGAAGCCTTTGGCTTCCGTCACGGTGATGCCCTGGAGACCGACTTCCTGCAGAGCTTCCTTCACCTCATCCAGTTTGAAGGGCTTGATGATCGCTTCGATCTTTTTCATCACCTTGTTTCTCTCTCCACAATTACAGGCCGGACTTTTCGGCTGGCTCTTGAATGTCGGAAGGACCGGGCACGTGAAATATCACCCGGCGGGGACCGTTGCAGTCCCATTTGCATGATGTGTGCCAACATTTATCGGTTCAGGCATTTTTTTGCAATGCGGGGGAATCCGCCGCAAAAAGCGGCAGAAAGGCTTGGGCGTTGTCCTTGATGCGTTTCACATGATTGGCTAAGTGCATATTTTGTGTGCAGTTTGCCTAAAAAATAAGCGCAAAATGTGATCCGTTTGCTGTCACAGCCGGAGCGCTCGACAAATTTAAGGGTGCAGTGCACTGTAAACGCCGCAATTCTGGAGTGCTGCTAAAAATGACATTTGATCCCGGTTTTTCAGATGCTGTCCTGCTGACACCACAAGAAATGGGACGTGCGGACCGGCTGACCATAGATGGCGGAGTGCCGGGGATTGATCTGATGGAGCGGGCCGGTCAGGCTGTGGCGCGGGTCGCTGCCGATCTGGTGTCCGATTGTGCGAACATTCTAATTTTGTGTGGGCCTGGCAATAATGGCGGTGACGGCTTTATCGCAGCCCGATGTCTGAAAGCTGCGGGGCATTCGGTCGACGTCCGGCTCTTGAAGGATCCGAAATCGCTGAAAGGCGATGCGCTGATCGCATTTGAACGCATGGATGTCGAGTACAGTTTTGCGTGTGAAGGCGATCAGGTCGCAGGCGATTTACCGGAAGTTCTAACATCAGCAGATCTGGTCATTGATGCTCTCTTCGGCGCCGGACTCGACCGGCCATTGGCGGGTGGAGCGCTTACGCTCGTGCAGGTGATAAACCACTCCGGCGTATCTGTCGTTGCCGTTGATTTGCCTTCCGGATTGAGTGGAGCGAATGGCGAGATACTGGGAGAGGCGATTTCATCGCGGGCGACGGTTACATTTTTCAGGGAGAAGCCGGGTCATCTTCTTTATCCCGGCAGACACCTTTGCGGCGACATCACGGTAGCCGACATCGGGATCAAGTCGGACGTGCTCGATCCAATCGCGCCGAAGACTTTCAAGAACGATCCAGATCTTTGGCTGGGCGAGCGCGCCGTGCCTACGGCCGAGGGGCACAAATACAATAGAGGACATGCACTGGTTTTGGGCGGGCCAATGTCAGCAACAGGGGCTGCGCGGCTTTCAGCAGAAGCGGCGCTGAGGGCAGGGGCGGGCTTGGTCACATTGGGCTCACCTCCGGATGCGATGATGGTCAACGCCTGTCATCTGACCGCCGTCATGCTGAAAAAAGTCGCAGGTGTCGAGGCGATTTCAGATATTCTTGCCGACCAAAGGCTCAATGCGGTTCTGATCGGTCCAGGCTATGGGCTCGGTACGCGAACTTATGAAGCGATCAGCACAGTGTTGGACCATAGCCGCGCAGCGGTTCTGGATGCGGATGCATTGACCTGCATTGCAGAGGAGCCGGACGGTATTTTCGAACTGATCAAGAAAGGTAAAGCGCCAGTTCTCCTTACGCCGCATGAGGGGGAATTCGGTCGCCTGTTTCCAGATCTGGAAGGCAGCAAACTCGATCGCGCGCGCAGGGCAGCGGAAAGATCCTGCGCGACTGTTATCCTGAAAGGTGCCGACACGGTGATAGCTTCACCTGACGGTCGTGCGGCAATCAACACAAACGCACCACGCTGGTTGGCAACGGCCGGGTCCGGCGATGTTCTGGCCGGAATCGCAGTTGGTTTGTTAGCGCAGCATGTGCCGGGATTTGAGGCAGCTTGCCAGGCAGTCTGGTTGCACGGTGAAGCGGGCAAGTTCGCTGGTCCAGGGTTGATTGCAGAAGACCTCAGTCCGGCCTTGAAGCGTGTTATTGCAGCTCTTGTGGACAAACAGGGGCATGTATGAGGCTGCGCAAACCTTTTTCCTTTGACGTAAAAAACTCTGGTGCTATAGAAGCCCCGCTTCAAACGCGGAGCGCCCAAAGCTCCAGCGTTGCGGATGTGGTGAAATTGGTAGACACGCCAGATTTAGGTTCTGGTGCCGCAAGGCGTGGGGGTTCAAGTCCCTCCATCCGCACCAATTATTCTTGCGCTATCGCGCTAAGCGCTACTAGAGCGCTGATTTGCGCTACCGCATTTCGGCCTGCTGGAGCGTGGTTTTTCCCAAGCATTCATTCCTGAACCGAACAGAAATTCGATCCAAGGAAGCGCGTCGCGCGGCATGCCAGCTGTGGCGTTCGCCCGTAGCGCGGGCGTGCTCGGTGCCGTTGGCTTGGTTCATCCGCAAGTTTGTGTATCATTGCGGGCAATGGGTCCGCTGTACAATTTGACGCAGGCCTCGTTGGCATTTTGAAGAGAATTGATAATGTCCGCCACGAATGAGCTCTCTTGGCCGGAAGCATATGAGGAGCTTTTGCCACTCATAACTGACCGCTGGAAGGTCATAGGTGAGATTTACTTTCACCAACAGCTAAGTGCGGGCAAGTCGGGTGCCCTCGTCTATATTGTCGATATTACATGTGATGCGTTCAGCGGTCAGGCCATTCTAAAACTGGACGCCCTGCCTGATCCAAAATGGCGAGAAAAGACCGAAATCCAGCGACATCGCGAAGCGTTTGAGGCGGTTCATGATTTCGGCTCCAAACATCTTGCACGCATTGTCCATTCGCTGGAGCATGAAGGCAAAGTCGCCATCCTTTCAACCGTCGTTGCCCATGGCCTGGAATATTCTGTTCCCTGGAACGATTGCGGTTTCGAACTGGCTCTGAACGTTTTGCAGCGGCTTTCGCGAAGCCTGTTTGACGATTGGAACGCGGACTACGAGATAGCACCGGGAATGCATTCGCCTCAAAAATTGCTTTCCAAATGGCTCGGTTATCGACTTGACCCCGAAGCTGGGCGGCTGCACCAGTTCCTTTCCGAAGATTGCGGTCACGACCCGCAGGAGCGCTGCTTTTCATTTGAAGGACATTGGTATCCCAATCCGCTGGCCTTCTCTTGCGAAGACAGTCTGCCAAAGCGATTGAAAATTCGGGCTGCAGAAGGCCGGGTGCACGGAGATCTTCACGGTTACAATGTTCTTGTGCGATCTCACCGAAGCAGTGACCCAGATTATTTTCTGATCGATCTGGCGCTGTACCGGGACAAGCAGTTTTTGTTCTATGATCACGCGTATTTCGAGTTGGCCTATCTGTTGGCGCGACGACAAAACTGCGTTCCGGCCCAATGGGATGCCATCCTCAACGATCTCAGCCTCTTTAATCCAACGCACCACACGCCAGGGCTCTGGCAGGATGACTTCGGTATCATGGAGTTTGTCCGAACGCTGCGGCGCGAGGCCCTGAGCTGGGTTGAAAGGCACGAAATTCATCGTCTCAGCTTTATGGAAAGCCAATATCTGTTGGCGCGCGTCGCGGTTGGCCTCAATTTCGCGAACAAGAAGATCAGCGACGGTGCACGAAGGCACGCCTTTGTGTATGCCGCTCACAATCTCAAGGACTATATGACACTCAACAATGTCGATTGGCCCCGGCACGGTCCAGTGTTTCATTTTTCTGCAAGTCCCGAGTTGATATCCGGGTCTCATACTGAAACTGAAGTCACCGTTCCCCTGACAGAGCCGCCGGCAGAGAAAGAGCGTCTGCGCGACCGAATGGTCACTCAACTTCCCGTGCCACAAAAGCCGGTGATTGCGGTGCTGCCATTCGAATGTCTCAGTGGGCAGAGCAACGATGACAGTTTCCTGGCCGGCATCAATCATGAACTCGTAACCGAGCTGGCCAAGGTGGACTGGCTGGCAGTGGTTTCGCCGAATTCCGCAAAGCTTCTCAAAGATGCGTCTTTGACCGGCGAGGAAATTGCTCAACGCCTCGGAGCTCACTACCTCGTGGAGGGGAGCGTGCGCTATGACGACCAGCGCGTTCGAATTACAGCTCATCTGGTCGACACATCAAGTGGGCATGATCTATGGGCCGATCGCCTGGATCGGAAAACAGAAGACGTGTTTTCGTTGCAGGAAGAAATCGCTTCGGCCGTCGTTGGCCACATAGACTGGGAGTTGAGGTTTGACCTTCGTGAGCAAGCCCACCTGAAACGTGGCGAGATCAATGTGTGGGACAGGGTTCAAAAAGCTCTGTGGCATCTGTTCAAGTTCACAGATGACGACACCCAGAAGGCAAGGGATATCTTGTCCAAAACCATCGATTTGACACCGGACTACGCGCTTGCGCATGCAACGATGTCGAATGTCGAATTGAGGAAACTGTTCTTCATCCAGGTCGAGGACAGGGAAAAAGCCAAAGAACGAGCCCTCTATCATGCAGAACGCGCGGTGGCCATTGATGAGCAAAGTAGTTTTGCGCATGCCAGTCTCGCCCGTGTCTACTCCCTGTTGAACAAACACGATGCCGCGATCGCCGAGGCGGAACTTGCCGTCAGTCTGAACCCAAGCGCTGCGAACGCCCATCTGGTCCTTGGATTTGCGCTGCTGGCAAACGGTCAGGCGGAACTTGCGCTACCGCATATTGAGACAGCAACCCGCTTTGGTCAGGCCGGGCCGTACTTCAAGGTCAAAATGTTGACCAGAGCCTTTTGTCTTTATTTCCTTGAGGAAATGGACCAGGCAGAAGCGTGTGCGAGGAAAGCACTGGAAGGGAAATCTGTCGGCCCATTTGGCCATTACGTATTGGCGGTCATTTTGGTGCGGCAGCAACGCATCGAAGAGGCCAGGCGCATGGTCATGCTTGGCCATAAGATTCGCCCCGATGTTACACTGTCGAAGGTCAGATTGTCGTTTGAATATCTTCAGAAGAGCGACATGGACAAGTTCATCGGTGATCTGCGCGAAGCAGGCCTGCCTGACTAAAGCATTTTGCATTTAATGTGAGACTAAGTCAGCGGCACTAAGGAAGTTTCGGGACTCGTGTGGTTCAAAGAGGCTGCAGATGTCGGCGATGGCATCGATGAGCGTGTTGCATGTCCGTGCACCGAAGCGTCTGAGATGCGCCTTGAGTTCGGCGAAGGCCATTTCGATGGGATTGAGGTCCGGCGAATGGGGCGGCAGGAACAGGAACCAGCAACCGCGCTTTTTGAGCGTCTGTGCCGTGCGCTGGCTCTTGAGGGTCGACAGGTTGTCGAGAATGACCACCGTTCCGGGAGACAAGGCGGGAGCGAGTTGGATTTCAAATAGGTCTCGAAGGCGGATTTGTTCATCGCGTCTTGGATCAACCAATGCGCGATGGATCGATGAAAGCTGAACCCTTAGACCTGAAGTGTCTCCCAAGGCGTTGCCAAGCTCGGCCAGAGTGATATCCGGTTCGGCGCGGACAATCTCGCTCAGGAAGTCCATATGGGGCGCCAACTTGCCAAACTGACCTGCAGGGCGACCTTGCGGTTTGGCAGACACATCCCCACACGTCCGGTGTTCCCACACAATCCGCACTGCCGTTGAGGCGCCGACGCCAAAGACCCGGCCCGCTGCGCGACGCGAATGTCCTGCCGCAACATAATCCACGATGCGCTCGCGAAGATCCATAGAATAGGGTTAGCCCATCACACACCTCCTGAACGGAAGTGAATGAAACAAACGCCACCTTGGGAATCCCATCGGTTCAAATCAAACGCAAACCGCTTTAGATGGTTGAGGGACAGCGCTGGGGTTGCCGCCTAAGAGGTCCTATTCAATTGCTGGTGCGTGGCCGGCTGGAACTCACCCGTTTTCCCACCTTGGCTGCGGATCACTTTTATGGGGAGGATCCCGTCGGTAGTTGCAGGTGCGTGACAGCCGGTGGGTATCAATTGGATTCAAGTCTGTTTGGCAATCGTTATTCCTAACCCTTCGATGGATATTCCGTCTATCCGCAGCACATCAGTTAGAGATCTGGTCGGCCACGTGAATGGCAAGGTTGACGCCCGTCAGCGTGGGATTGACCGCCATTCTGGTCGGGATCAAGCCATTGGTAGCAAGGTACAGATTGTCGAATCCCCAGACACGACCCTGATAATCGGCAACGCCGGTGCCGTCATTCACCTTCGACATGCGGGTCGTGCCCGTCATATGCGCAAATCCGAAGGGCATCCATGTCAACTCACAACCTTCCCTGACGCGCCCGATCAGATCGGTAAGCACACGCGCCTCCTTTTCCGCCGCGGCCATTCTGCCAAGGTCGGCCTCCGACAACGGAACATCGAAGGTCACGCGCCCGTCCTCGTGGAAGATCGCCCGCTTGTGCTCTTCGTTGTCGACCGGACATATCGACTGGATCTCAACCAGGCGGCTTGAGCCAATCTCGGTATCGTCACCGGATGGGGTGAACGGCGAGACGTCGTGCAGGACCAATGTGTACCAGGGGGCGTTTTCACTTGGGCGAACCTGAATGCGCGGATCGATATCTGCCAGACCCTCGGCGGAGCAGAACTCGGGCGCCACAACGATCTGACACACGGCAAGGGGATGGTAGGAAAGATAGCGACCCAGTGCCTGAAGGCGCAGGCCTGACCTGAAGAGCAATTGCGGTGTAGCAATAGCGCCGCCGGCAATCACGTAGCTTGCCGCTTCGACGCGCCCGGATGAGGTCTCCAGCCATTTGACCTGGTGGCCGTCGGCTACGATGCGCTCCACCCGGTCATGGCGTAGCGCCACATTCCTCCGGGCCGCAGCACTCGCATTCAGAATGTCGAGGGAGCCGGTATAGCGCAGGCTGCCATCGTCCCGGTACCGACCGGCCACAGGGAGTGCCATGACGTCTCGGCCTGACGGCTCGGCGAAGGTCTCGAGAGCCGCACCAATGCGCTGTTGACGGATCGAGCGATCGAGTCTGTCGCTCTGGACACCGAGATATTCCTCGGCCAGCTGATAATGATCCGACCACACTTCATCGCTCATAATCGGCCACAACGCATCGCCGCGCGGACACAGATTTGTCCAGATAACCCCCTGTCCGCCGACGGTTCGTGTAACGGCTGCCCCCGGGAGAGCGTCGCGCGGCACGCTGTCGTCGAGAAATTCAAGATACTTTGTTGCCGCGGGAAGATAGCTGTCAGGCTGCGCTATGAATTGATCCGAATTGCGATAATGCGATCCTGGTGGATCGGAAATCGCGCACCCCTGTTCAAGCACAAGAACACTTGCGCCTCTTTCCGCCAATCTGCGCGCGGCGGCGATCCCAAGAGGGCCGCTCCCGACAATGATGACTTCATGCAGCGTAGACACGGCGATCCCCTTTTCCGGATAGTGAGATTATTGTCGTTCAGACCTGCGATTCATTTCATGGTTTTCATTGTGCTCCGTCCTGGGCCTTGGGCATGTGCGAGCTCAGATGTTTGGGGGAGGGCGCCGTAGTTATGAACCAGTGTAGATCATTCGACTGCAACTCGACAAATATGAGCGAGTGGTGAATGGTATGCGATCACCTGCGGTTGCGTTCAGGCTCGGATCGAGCGCCCGCCGGCGACGGACGTCGACGTTCAGATGAACCGAGACACGACGTTCGAGCAATCAAACCGAACCGCAGACGCAATAGAGACCCATTTCGAGAAGAAAGTTTCGGAAGGCAACATAATGACGGAATTCAAGATCAACCCGGAATTCGTTATTTCTGATGAGCAGTCTCTTCGAAATCTGTTTCCTGCCGTAAATCCATTGGCCGCCAGGAAATGCCTGAATTTCCTAGATGAACACGCACAGGAATTTATCAGGCGTTCGCCTTTCGTTTGTCTCGGTACTCAGGATCTGAATGGGAGTGCGGATGTTAGCCCGCGTGGTGATCCAGCCGGTTTCGTCAAGATTCTTGATCAGGCCACGCTGGCGATCCCGGATAGACCTGGCAACAACCGTCTCGACAGCCTGACAAACATCGTGGCTAATCCGAAGATCGGATTGCTGTTCATTGTGCCCGGATTTGACGACACGCTGCGTGTGAACGGTGAGGCCAGTCTTGTGACCGACCCGGACTTGCTTGAAAGCATGGGCGTCAAGGATCGCGTTCCCAGGCTCGCGATTGTGGTCAAAGTAACGGAGGTCTTTATTCACTGCGCCAAGGCCTTTCGGCGGTCTCACCTTTGGAACCCGGACCATTTTCAGGATCGAGACGAGATGCCGTCGCTGTCAAAGATCATTCTGGATCAGACTACAGGTGCACCGGATGATGAAGCAGAGATGCGCAAAATCGATGAAGATTTGGAAAAAGAGTACGGGAAGACGATGTACTGAAATGTTGGCGGTTCAAGCGTCGCAGGAACCCCACCTCAAGTCCCGGTTTTCCTTCAAGAACCGTTCGACAGGTTGAATTGAGCGCAAGGCAAGGTCACTTTCCAGGAAGAGATGGCAAAGGCAGGCTGCACGATTTTTGGCTGTTTATTGGTATCTTTACCACCTCAAATCCGCCGTCTCCCCTTGACACTTTCAGGTGCAAGCTTTATCGCGCTCCCATCGTGCGTCTCGGAGTCTATCCAGGGCGATGCATTGCTGTTTGAACGCTCCTGAAAAAAGGGGAGTGCGGGCGGTGCGGCACACGGGATTTTAAAAACAGAACCTCCGGGGCGGATTGCCGCTGCGGATCGAGGATGACAAAACCCATGCAGGTAACAGAAACCCTCGCCGAGGGCCTCAAGCGAGAGCTCAAAATCGACATTCCGGCCGGCGATCTCGCTGCCAAGCTCGATGATTACATGGCAGACATGAAATCCAAGGCCAACATCAAGGGCTTCCGTCCGGGCAAAGTGCCGGTCGCGCACCTGAAAAAGATGTATGGCCGTCAGGCCATGGCCGAGATCCTGTCGAACACCATCCAGGAAACCACCCAGAAAGCCGTTGAAGAGCGCTCCGAGCGCCCGGCTCTGACGCCGGAAATCGATCTGCCGGATGAAGAAGCTGAAAAGATCCTGGCGGGCGACGCCGATCTTTCCTTCAAGATGACCTATGACATTCTCCCCGAGTTCGAAATCGTTGATTTCGCCGGGATCGAGATCGAACGTCCGGTCGTTGAAATTGCGGACGAAGAAGTCGACACACAGGTTGCCGACATTGCCAAGAACAACACTCCGTTCGACACAAAGGACGGTGCGGCTGAAGATGGCGATCGTGTCACCATGTCTTACCTCGGAAAGATCGATGGCGAGCCCTTTGAAGGCGGTGCTGACGAGAACGGGCAGCTTGTGCTTGGTTCAGGCCAGTTCATCCCGGGCTTCGAAGAGCAACTGATCGGTGCCAAAGCCGGCGACGAAAAGGTTGTTGAAGTTTCCTTCCCGGAAGACTATCCGGCTGAGCATCTGGCCGGCAAGGCCGCGACTTTCGACGTTGAAGTCAAGGAAGTTGCAGCTCCTGGCGAAGCCACCATCGACGATGAGTTCGCAAAGGGCCTCGGCCTTGAGTCTCTCGACAAGTTGAAGGAAATCGTCCGCGGCCAGATCGAGAGCCAGTTCGGTGCGATGACCCGTCAGCGGGTCAAGCGTCAGCTTCTGGACAAGCTGGACGAGCACTACTCCTTCGAACTGCCGGAAAAGCTGCTCAACTCCGAGTTTGACGTTGTCTGGCGTCAGGTCGAAGAAGACATGAAACGCAACGAGAAGACCTTCGAAGACGAAGATACCACGGAAGAAGAGGCGAAGACGGAATACCGCAAAATTGCCGAGCGCCGTGTTCGCCTCGGTCTGGTTCTTTCCGAAATCGGCGAGAAGAACGAAATCCAGGTAACCGACGAAGAGCTGCAACGTGCGCTTTATGACCGCGTTCGCCAGTTCCCGGGCCAGGAGCAGCAGGTGTTCGAATTTTACAAGAACAACCAGCAGGCTCTGGCAAGCCTTCGTGCGCCGATCTACGAAGAAAAAGTCGTCGATTTCATGCTTGAGCTGGCCAAGGTCACCGACAACACGGTAACCAAGGAAGAGCTGGAAAAGCTGGTCGCTGAAGACGAGGACGACGCATAAGCGCCGTTCAAAAACATCGCGGATGCGACGTGACTTTAACTTTGCCTTCACGTCGCATCTGTCATGACTTTGCGAATAGGGCGACATCTCATATATACGGGATGTCGCTTTTTTCGAGTCAGGCCCTGATGGATGCGCTTCAAGGGTCTATTTTGTGTCCGGGCGTCTCCGGACATCATCTCAAGCATATGGATGAGGTATGAAGGATCCTGTCGATATCTACATGAACACTCTCGTGCCGATGGTTGTCGAGCAGACAAACCGGGGCGAGCGGGCCTTCGATATCTACTCGCGCTTGCTGAAGGAGCGCATCATTTTCCTTACCGGTCCGGTCGAGGATCACATGGCAACCCTTGTGAGCGCACAGCTGCTCTATCTGGAAGCGGACAACCCAAGCAAGGAAATCGCAATCTACATCAACTCACCCGGCGGTCTTGTGACTTCCGGACTTGCGATTTACGACACGATGCAGTTTATCCGGCCGGCGGTTTCCACGCTGTGTATCGGTCAGGCGGCATCGATGGGCTCGCTTCTGCTGGCTGCCGGTGAAAAGGATATGCGATTCATCCTTCCAAACGCGCGCGTAATGGTTCACCAGCCGTCCGGTGGTTTCCGCGGTCAGGCTGCCGATATCATGCTTCATGCACAGGAAATCCTGGCAATGAAGCGTCGGCTCAATGAAATCTACGTGAAACACACCGGTCAGAGCCTCGATCAGGTTGAAGAAGCGCTTGAGCGCGACAACTTCATGACTGCTGAAAAGGCTAAGGTATTCGGGATCGTAGATAATGTGATCACCGATCGTACGTCGCTGGGTGGCGAGAGCGAAGGCTGATCGGGATAACCCGGCCTTAAGCATGGATTGAATTTCCACGATTAAGGCCGGAAAATCCCCAATTGATGCCGGGTTTTCATCTTCGCCTTAAACCTATATTGATTTTTAATGGCGAAGCATGGTGACATCATATTTAGAAGTGGCGCTTCACAAGTGTCACTTCGGAACCGGTTTAGCCATAATTTGGCCTTAACCGGCCAGATAAGGGGAAACACCCCATAAACGCGAGGTTGACTACATGACCAAGGCCAGCGGCGGCGATTCCAAGAATACGCTTTACTGCTCCTTCTGCGGCAAGAGCCAGCACGAAGTTCGCAAGCTGATCGCCGGCCCGACTGTTTTCATTTGCGATGAATGTGTCGAGCTGTGCATGGATATCATCCGTGAGGAAAACAAATCCTCGCTGGTGAAGTCTCGGGACGGAATCCCGACCCCTCAGGAAATTCGCGATGTTCTGGATGACTATGTCATCGGACAGGGTAGCGCGAAAAAGGTTCTGTCGGTCGCCGTTCACAATCACTACAAACGCCTCAACCACGCTTCGAAGAACAATGATGTGGAATTGGCGAAGTCCAACATTCTCCTGGTCGGGCCGACCGGCTGCGGCAAGACGCTTCTGGCGCAGACCCTTGCCCGTATCCTGGACGTTCCGTTCACCATGGCCGACGCAACCACGCTGACGGAAGCCGGTTATGTGGGGGAAGATGTCGAGAACATTATTCTGAAGTTGCTTCAGTCCGCCGACTACAATGTCGAGCGCGCGCAGCGCGGCATCGTCTATATCGATGAGGTCGACAAGATCAGCCGCAAGGCCGACAATCCGTCGATCACGCGTGACGTGTCAGGTGAGGGCGTTCAGCAGGCATTGCTGAAAATCATGGAAGGCACTGTTGCTTCCGTTCCGCCGCAAGGCGGCCGCAAGCACCCGCAGCAGGAATTCCTGCAGGTGGACACGACCAACATCCTGTTCATCTGTGGTGGTGCGTTTGCCGGTCTCGACAAGATCATCTCCGATCGCGGAACGCAGACTTCCATTGGTTTCCAGGCTCAGGTGCATGCGCCTGAAGATCGCCGGATCGGCGAGCTTTTTGCCGAACTGGAGCCGGAAGACCTGCTGAAATTCGGCCTCATTCCGGAATTCGTCGGCCGTCTACCGGTGATCGCGACCCTGGAAGACCTGGACGAGGATGCCCTGGTAACAATTCTGACCGAGCCGAAAAACGCGCTCGTGAAGCAGTATCAGCGTCTCTTCGAAATGGAACAGGTGGAACTTGCGTTTCATGACGAAGCCCTGAAGGCAATTGCCCGCAAGGCGATCGAACGCAAAACCGGTGCCCGTGGCCTGAGGTCCATCCTGGAATCGATCCTGCTCGATACCATGTACGAGCTGCCGGGTCTCAAAGGTGTGAAGGAAGTTGTGATCTCCCCCGAAGTCGTGAAAGGTGAGGCGCGTCCGCTTTACATTTACGAAGATCGGGAAGAGACCTCCGCGACCAGCGCCTGAGACTGACAAGTTTCTGGTACGCAAATAACAATGCCGCTCAAATTGAGCGGCATTTTGTTTTTGGGCACGTTTTTGCCGGTTCGGTGTGCGTTTTCCACCACAGGTGTGAGTCGTCAACAGACAAGACCCGTTTGCAACGAATGCTTACCTTGACACCGGCAGGTCAGGTGTCCACCTAATAGACCGAAAGAACGGCTCGTGCGAACCGTTGGCGCGCCCAGCAGGGGTGCTGCGGTTAGGCCTCTCGGGATGTCACCCCGAAAGCCGTTTTCCAGTGTTCTGGCTGCCTTTTCCCGATTGGGGCCAGGACACGCTGAGAAAGGAAAAAAAATGAGCGACGCAGAAATCCGCGCCACCGATCCAGACAGCACTGCTGTCTATCCCGTTCTGCCCCTGCGCGACATTGTTGTCTTTCCGCATATGATTGTGCCGTTATTCGTCGGCCGCGAGAAGTCCATCAAGGCGCTGGAAGAGGTCATGACGACTGACAAGCACATTCTCCTGGCAACACAGGTGAATGCTGCTGACGATGATCCAAATCCTGACCAGATCTACAATGTTGGTACGCTAGCGACCGTATTGCAGCTGTTAAAGCTGCCCGACAACACCGTGAAGGTTCTTGTTGAAGGCGGCGCCCGAGCGCAGATTGGCGAATATACCGACCGGAGTGATTACTTCGAGGCGTCCGAATTATTATTGCATCATAGTTTGACTCT
>NZ_JAILWL010000112.1 GCF_025698965.1 Roseibium sp. | reverse complement strand
AGTTTGCATTGGCTGATAGCGTTCTGCGTTCTGGCAGCCCTGGCATCAGGATATGCCGCAACCCGCCCATCGGATTTTGCAATTTCCGTTCTCCAAGTGCATCTGGTCTTCGGGCTCTCGGCAGGCCTGTTCTCGCTGATCCGCATTCTGATCTGGCTTGCCAAAGGCCCACCGCCACCGGTTTTTCATGCCAGCTCCCGGTTTCAATCCCTCGCCAGTGGTCTGGTACATGGACTCCTTCGGTTGCTGCCCCTGGTTCTTCTGGCCAGCGGACTTGGCATGGTTGTCTTGTCCGGTTCTTTGAGCGCTATTTCAAACGGAACCTTGCCGAACCTGACAGGGTTTACCGACCTTCCACCACGCAACCTCCACCATGCAGCTGCGCTGACCCTGCTCTTTTTGACGGGACTGCACATTGCAGCGGCGCTCTGGCACCGGTCACGAAAATCCGCTCATGCACCCGGATCGACCTGACCACGGTCAGCCTGAAAAGAAAGACCCGGCGGCAGGTCGCCCCGGGTCTTCAGGAACTCGCAACAACCGAAGATGCCTTATGCGGCCGCAACCTCCTCAAGGAACTCGCGAACTTCTTCGCGCAAATCCTCGGTTCTTCTGACGACATCACCAGTCCGGCTTCCCATGTCGGCCGCCGCATGACTGGACTGTTCGGCAATCGCCTCGACACCTGCCATGTCCTCAACCACGGACCGCGTCTGCTCCGCTGCCTGCAGGACGTTACCCTTGATATCCTCCGTGGACTGCCGCCGGGTCTCCAGATCCGCCGCGATTTGCGTCGTATGGTCAGTAACTTCCCCGATATCGGAAATGATCTTCTGGATCGCATCGACAACTCGGGTCGTGCGTTCCTGAACGCGAGAAACCTGCTCGGTGATCTGATCCGTGGCCGATGCAGTCTGCCCGGCGAGAGTCTTGACTTCACCGGCGACGACTTCAAAACCTTTCCCTGCTTCACCTGCTCGCGCTGCTTCAATAGTTGCATTCAGGGCAAGCAGATTGGTCTGGTCAGCAATTGCATTGATGATCAGAACGATGTCGCCAATGGCGTTGGAGATTTCAGACAGGCTTTCGATTTCAGCGTTCGCAGCCGTCGCGTTGCGATTCGCGGCCTGTGCGATATCCGTGGCGTCATGCGCCTGCCGGCTGATTGCCGCGATATCGTTCGCGAGAATTTCGGCTGCATTCGCGACTGCGTCTACATTTCCGGACGCTCCGGAAGAAGCAGCTGCTGTGTCGCGAGCTTTTTGATCCGCGTTTTCGGCGACATTCTTCAAGGCGCCCGAGGTGTTTTGCATGTCCCCAAGAGCATCATCAACATCACTCAGCATTTCGGTCATGCGTGCCTTGAAAGCCTCGATCAGGAGATCGATTTTCTGCTGGCGATCAGCCGCTGCCTGCCCCTGTTGCCGCTGGCGCTCCTTGGTGAGCTCCACGGTCCTGTCGCGGTAATAACCGACGGCACGCGCAATGTCCGAAATCTCGGTATGTCCATAGGAAAATGGCAGGTCTTCATCAACGCCATCTGAATCTGCCAGGTTCCGGATTCCGCGGTTCAGGGAGTTGATGCAATAAAGAATGGAACGCCCGGAATACCAGGATGTTCCGAAAGCAATCAGAATGACCGCCCCCAGACCGACCGCAACGCCCCACATGCGCACGCGCAGATCAAAGACCATCGAGCGCAATTGCGCTTCAAGTTCGCTCTGGCTGACCTTGTGCAACCCGCCTACTGCGACCAGGAACGCTGCATACCGGTCACGCACAGGCTGCAGGTCCAACAAGGTTCCGTCCGCCCCCTGCCCGACTTTCGAGGCAATCTTGGAAAGCGCGCCTTGTAGAGACCCATTCGCCTGCCGATAGGCCTTGGCTGCCTTGCTGAAGGGTGTCTCCTGTCCTTCGGCAACAGCACCTGGACCGGTTTTGGATATGGAACTGATCTGATCGGCCAGAACCTTGAACTGTCCCGCACCGACAAGAACCGACATGGAATCGAAGTGACTGAGTTCGGTTTTACCGGCGACATTCTCAATGTTTCGCGTGACCGCCTGAGTGCGTACAACCAGATCCGACAATTGCCCGGACACCAGCTCTGCAAGCAGATTGGTGGTTTGAGCTGTATTTGCGGCAAGACCAGCTTCATCGCCGATACATGCAATCATCCCGTGCGCCTGAGACAGTATCTTGGATGGTGTATCAGCCGTCTTTTCAGGAGCGCATTCTGGATAGCTGGTCAATGCAGTCGGAGCCACGGCACCTTGCTTCATGATGCCTGCGTCCCAAACCGCAACCAGAGATGACAGGCTGTCCAGCTTTGCCGTGTCCCGCGCCAGGTCCTTGTAGGCCGACAGGATGATCCAACCGGCACAAAGCACGATCGGCACCGTCAGAACGATGACAAGGACAAGCAGTCTTTTTCGGATTGTCATGGAGAAACTCGCGAATCACCTTGGAACTGATTGGCAAGAAAACTACGGTGAAATTACCAATAAATTCGAAACGCGCGAAATTGCCGATTTGCGCCGGTTTTCATGGTTCACCACCGATTTTGACTTTCCATGTAAAGAAAGACCCGGCAGCCAGAGACTGCCGGGTCCATGATCAGGACTTGGAAAAATGAGAAATCCGATTAGTTCAGTCGGCTTGCCGGACCGAGATCGATCAGCTGTGTCTCGCCTGGAGCATCGTCAACCCCGTCATTGTCCGTCATCAGGATCAAGCGCCCATCGGAAGTGATGGTCAGACCTTCCGGCTTGTCGAGGATCCAGCCTTTGCCCTGTGCCATTGCCGGCAGAACATCCATTGCAAAGCGCTTGCTCAGAACCGGCAAGGTGTCGCCATGAGCAGCCGGGATCACACCTTCAAGGGAAACAACGGTGATCTGCTTGATCGCGGCGTCTTCACCACCCTTGTTATCGCGCTCCAGGACTGCGAAATTTCCGTCACCCATGGACACGATCTCCGAAAGGCCAACCCAACCACCGGCAGCACTTTTCGGCGCGTCGAGCGGATAGTGGACAAAGCCCCAGGATTTTTTGGCCGGATCATAGATGCCGATCTTGGTGAGGCCGTCCGGATCGTCATTCCATTCTCGCTGAACCGCGACTGCCACCATCGGCTTGCCATTCATTTCGAATTCCGCCACGCCTTCGAACGAGAACCGCCTGGCCTGATCGATCAGGCTTTGCGGCAGGGAGATTTCTTCCTCAACTGCACCCGACGCGTCCACTTTCAAAAGCAGATGGCCGCGCTCCTTCTCCGGATGACCTTCAGACGCCAGCCAGAAGCCACCGTCCTTGGCGATGGAAATGCCTTCCAGGTCGAGTAGCTCCTGATTTGCACCTGTCACATTGACATAGGAAACGATTTTCGCCGGAGTAGTGGAGATATCGAGCGTGTAGATCCGGGCAGCCTCATAGAAGCTGTCATTGACCGCATAGAGTCTTGTCGGGTCGTTCGGGTCTGCCGCCAGAGCGGACAGAGCCCCCCAGCCGATCGGAGCCCCTTTTTCCGGATCAACCTGGGAAACCACCGACGGATAGGACGGAGCTTTGGCACCGAACTGATAAAGACCGATATGGGAGCGAATGCCCTCCTCGGCATCATCCACTTCGTTGGCGACGACAAACAAATCACGGCTCGGGATCGCCAGCAGACCTTCCGGACCGACATGTGTCGGCAGAAACTGAAGAAATTCAGGTTCGCCGCCGGTATCTTTGTAAACTGCTACGAAGTTACCGCGCTCGGAGTTGACGAAGATCAGCGTCTCGCCGCCAAATTTACCGACGGCAACACCTTCCGGCTCGGTGCCTTTCTTGTGCGCGCGTTTCGCGGGGTAATGACCATGGGACATGCCCAAATGTTCCATTTGATTGCCGCTGTCGAACAGGACATCACCATTGGTGTTCCAGATGGTAAAACCACGTGACCCCCCTTCGTAGTCGCCTTCATTGGCTGTTACAAAGCGCTCATCGTCGATCCATGCAACTGCATCCGGCTCACGCGGGACGTTTTCGCTGCTGCCGGATGCATCGCTCATCCTGGCTTTTTTGACCGGTACGTTTTCTGCGGTGGCGGCACCGGCGGAGAAGTTGGCAGTCACCTCACCGGAAGCAAGGTCGACGATGGCAAGATGATTGTTCTCCTGAAGGGTCACAACGGCCTGGTTCCTGGAGTTGATGGATACAAACTCCGGCTCCGGATCAGTCGGCGCAACCTCTGCGAAGCCGGTCATGTCGACAATGCGAACGGCGTCGCAATTGGTTGGTACGCCGTTTTCGTCCAGATCGAAGATCGCCAGGTGACCCGCAGGCATCTGCGGTATGGCACCGTCGTTCAGGTCTTCGTCGCGCTCGTTTTCAATCGCGATCGCGACGAACTTGCCATCCGGAGAAATCGCCACGCTGTCCGGCTGGCCCTTGGCGTCGCATTTCGCTGAAATTCCAAGGTCGTCCAGGGCGATCACTGCCAGATGGCCGGTCGCATTGACGTAGTCTTCGCTGGTATTGACACCCGCGTAGGCAGCCTTGGCGCCAACGGCAACGGATGTCGGCTCACCACCGAGATCGATGCGGCCAAGCGGCTGAAGGTTCAGGGGGTTGCCCGCATTGACGAAAACGATTGCTTCACCCGGACTGTCTGTGAACGCCAGTGTCCGGCCGTCTTTCGAGGCATAGATGATTTCGGCAACAGTTTCGGTTGCCTTGTCTGCGCCTTCCGGCAGGGTCTTGTAGACAGGATATGTGTTCAGACGTTCGAAATAGTCCGCCTCAGCCGCCGAAACAGCTCCGAAACCAAACAGAACGGCGAGGCTGACACCTTTAAGCAATCGCCCGCGAATATTTGTCATTGCACTAGCTCCCATGTCTTTCGGGTTGTGGTGGCGGCAAGCTAGTGAGGCTCATTGCAATATCGGTGACACTTGCATGAAGGTTCCGTGACACCTTCACGAATAAAATATGCAGCCCCGAAATGCGGCAGGGTCTTTAAAAAAGCTGGACAAGGCCCCAAATTTCACCCACGTTCGGTGTTCAAACATCTTTCTCGCGTATTGCGCGAACTTATCGGATATTCTTATGCAGATCGGTTTTGTCCGCTCCGCCATTGTGCTGGGGCTTCTTGCTGTTGTGGGTCCTTTTGCGATTGACCTCTATCTGCCTGCCACGCCGCAAATCGTGCAGGACCTGAACACGGATGATGCGGGCGCTCATCTGACATTCACTGTGTATTTCATCGCCTTTGGCATCGCCCAGCTGATCTACGGTCCTATTGCCGATTCCTATGGCCGCAAGCCGCCTATTTTCGTGGGACTGGTGGTCTTTATTGTCGGCTCGATCATGTGCGCCCTGGCCAACGACATCACCGCACTGACATGGGGCCGTTTCGTGCAAGCGCTCGGCGCTGCCGCGCCGATGGTCATCGTGCGTGCGGTCGTCAGAGACCTGCATACCGGAACTGCGGCAACACGGCTGATGGCCCTTGTGATGCTCGTTATCAGCATCTCGCCCCTTCTGGCACCGCTGACCGGGAGTTTCATCATTTCCTTTGCCAGCTGGCGGATGATCTTTGGCGCGCTCGCCTTGATTGCGCTGCTTGCCATGGTCCTGACAGCGCTGCAATTGCCAGAAACACTACCCCGCGAACAGCGCGGCCGGCTCGACCCATCCGCCCTGATCCGCAGCGCGCTCTTTCTGTCACGCGATGGAAAGTTCCTCGGCCTGACCTTTATCGGCGGCTTTTCGCTGGCAAGTTTCTTTGTGTTCATTGCCGCAGCCCCGATGGTCTACATGACCAGATATGAGCTGAGCCCCACCGGCTTCAGCCTGGTCTTTGCGCTCAATGCCATCGGTTTCTTCACCTCGTCGCAGTTCGCCGCGGGACTGGGCCAGAAATACGGCATGGCGCGTGTCGCCTTCTGGGCGGTCTCCGGTTTTGCAGCGGCCACATCGCTGCTCTTCACCCTGGTCTGGTTCGGGATCGATGATCTGCCTGTCCTGATGGCACTGTTCTTTCTGGGGAACACCTGCCTGGGTCTGGTCATTGCACCAACCATGGTCATGGCGCTGGAAGAACATGGAGAACATGCCGGCATGGCATCTTCCCTCGGCGGCACCTTCCAGATGGTTGCCGGAGGTGTGATGATCCTGATCTGCAGCCCGTTCTTCGACCGGACACCGCTCCCGCTTGTCGGCGCTGTGGCCGCCTGTGCGGTCACTGCATTCATCATCGGGCTGCTGACCCTGCGGCCTGAACCTCAGGGCAATGCAACAGCCAGAGGCTAATCCCCTCAGTCTCTGGCGACACTGCCGATGTCGTCCGGTTTTTCCTGCAGGGAAAGCCTGTCGAGCGACGACATCGGCAGAGCCTTGAAAGTCGCAATCCGGATGTCGGGCACCGAAATCTACAGCCGCTTGGAATGGGCTGAAATTCGCAAACCATTGCAACGAACGGCAACCTGCGTTCGCCAGGCTTCCGATCGACCTTGTGTTCAAAGACTGGTACAGACCTAATGTATTGACTGCGGCGTCATTTCTATGGAGCCCAGACTGTCACGCGAGGACAGCTGGTCCAATCGGTCAAACGGCATGTTCATGAAGGCAGATAACCGCGTGTTCAAGGTCCGATAGGTCTCTACATAAGCCATTTCCTGTTCAGGCGTGCTGCCTTGATCCTCTTTGGGATCACGGATCGGCCAAAGCGCGGTTGCCGGATGCCCAGGCCAGACCGGACAGGTCTTCTCATTCGTCTGATCACACAGCGTGAAGATGAAATCGAGCGGTGGCATCGGCGTACGGATCAGGTCCTTGAGGCTTTTTGCATGTGCAGCCTCCGCGTTGAAGTTCAATCGCTTGAGCAGCCCAATCACTTCCGGCCGAACCTGGCTTGCCGGTTCCGTTCCTGCGGAAAAAGCCCGAAAACGGCCATGCCCCTCCCGATTGACGATTGCCTCGGCAATAATGGAGCGCGCCCTGTTTCGCGTACAAAGAAAAAGGATGTTGTAGGTTTCGCCTGCCATGGTCCTTGCCCTCCCATTCAGGCTCATTGCGAAATTTCATCACGTTCGGAGTATACCACAACCTTGGCCCGCCGACTTCACACTCCGGCGATCGCATAACGTCTCGGGCAACGGGCGCGTCACTTTCAGGCAACAAAATGAAAGCCAATCAGGTATTCGTGTTGCATTCCTTATTGACTTCAGGGGATTTCCGGGCAAAAACACCGCCGTCTCAAGTTTTGACGATTGTGAGCAACCCATGTTCCGGCTGAAAGCCGACATTCTGGATATGATGTCTCAGGCCCTTGCCAGCGCAACCTTCATGCGCGGCGAGACCCGGACGGCTGCCACAACCGCATTCAAACGCACAACCAAGACAACCAAAACCACCGCTTGACGGTGCCGCTCATCCCGCCTCCCCGGGGATGGGAGGCGCCGAGAGCCGGCGACGCCCATCGAAAACCGGGCAGCTGGTGAAGCGGGGAGACGGACAAGGACTAGTCAAAAATGGGTTTTAAGATCGCAATTGCAGGCGCTACGGGCAATGTCGGCCGGGAGATGCTCTACATCCTCGCAGAGCGTGGCTTTCCGGCTGACGAAGTCGTTGCCCTCGCCTCGCGCCGCTCCCAGGGCACCGAAGTTTCATTCGGCGACAAGACGTTGAAGGTTCAGGCCATGGAGAACTATGACTTCTCCGACACCGACATCTGCCTGATGTCAGCAGGCGGTTCGATTTCCAAGGAATGGTCCCCGAAAATCGGCGCCAAGGGCTGTGTTGTCATCGATAACTCCTCTGCCTGGCGTTACGATGCCGAAGTTCCGCTGATCGTTCCGGAAGTGAATGCCGATGCCATTGCCGGTTTCACCAAGAAGAACATTATTGCAAATCCGAACTGCTCCACCGCACAGCTGGTTGTCGCCCTGAAGCCCCTGCATGATCACGCCAAGATCAAGCGCGTCGTCGTGTCGACTTACCAGTCGGTTTCCGGTGGCGGTAAGGACGCCATGGAAGAGTTGTTCAACCAGACACGCGCGGTCTTCGTCAACGACCCGATTGAGCCGGAAAAGTTCACCAAGCGCATCGCGTTCAACGTCATTCCGCACATCGACAGCTTCATGGAAGACGGCTACACCAAGGAAGAATGGAAGGTTCTGGCCGAAACCAAGAAGATGCTCGATCCGGCGATCAAGGTTACCTGCACCGCCGTTCGCGTTCCTGTTTTCATTGGTCACTCCGAAAGCGTCAATCTTGAGTTCGAAAACGAGATAACCGCTGAAGAAGCCCGCAATATCCTGCGTGAAGCACCTGGATGTCTCGTCATCGACAAGCAGGAAGACGGCGGCTACATCACGCCTTACGAAAGCGCTGGCGAAGACGCGACCTACATCTCCCGCATCCGGGAAGATGCAACGGTCGAGAACGGGCTCAATCTCTGGGTCGTTTCCGACAATCTGCGCAAGGGTGCTGCGCTAAACACCGTTCAGATTGCAGAGGTACTGGTTAATCGCGGCCTGATCTCACCAAAAAAGGCTGCGGCCTGATCCTATTCAAGCGGGCGCCGCTCGGCGCCCGTTTTCTCACCTTTTTCAGACAGTCAAGGGAGCATGGCACCGCTATGCCCACGCCATTCAACAGGTCCTTCCAGGAGTTCCTGTCAGCAACGCCAGATGCGCGCTTCACCGACTGGCTAGCGGCCCGTGCGGAACCCTTCTGGTCCAAGGCAACGGATCATCCATTCACGCGGGCCATCGGCGACGGCACCATGCCGGAGGCCGCCTATGCAAGGTATCTGATCGAGGATTACACCTTCATCACCGATCTCGCATCGACCCTTGGTTACCTAGTTGCCAAGGCACCGCGCATGCCGTCCAAAACCCGGCTTTCAGCCTTTCTTGCTCTGCTGACTTCAGAAGAAAATGACTATTTCCTGAGATCCTTCGATGCGCTTGGCGTAGAGCCTGAGACATATGAGACCGCAGCGCAGAGCCCAACCACCCGGGACTTTGCCAAGCTGCTGCTGACCTCCGCCGGCCAGGGTTCCTACGCCGACGGTCTTGCCTGCCTGCTTTGTGCGGAATGGTGTTACCTCACATGGGGGCTCCGGGAAGCACAAAAGCCACGGCCGGATGCGTTTTATCTGGCCGAATGGATCGACCTGCACGCGGTTCCCGGCTTTGAAGATTTCGTGAACTGGGTCCAAGAGGAAATGAACGGGATCGGCCCGTCTCTTGCCTTCGAAGAGCAGGAAACCGTCGCCAATCTGTTCCGGCGCATGTCCGCACTTGAATATGCGTTCTTTGAAGCCGCCTGGACGGGCGAAACCCCGGTTCTTCCGGAAGAATTTCGGCAGGCCTGAGCCATATGTTCCTCTATGAAGCAGCGGCCCTCGGCGCTGCCACTTTGTGGGCCCTGACGGGGTTGCTGTCAGCGAGCCCTGCCCAGCATCTGGGGGCGATTGCATTCAATTGCACGCGAATGGTGCTTGTTACGCTGATGCTGTGCATCTGGGTCGTCCTGACAAATGGTTGGGGTTCCATCGCAAACGACCATCTGGTGCCGCTGGTTCTTTCCGGTTTCATCGGCATCTTCATGGGTGACACGGCGCTTTTCCTGACGCTCAATCGCATGGGACCGCGCCGCACAGCAATGCTGTTTTCGCTCAACGCCCCCATGTCGGCGATCCTTGGCTGGTTTCTCCTGAGTGAAACGCTGACCGGCACGCAGATTTTCGGAATAGTGCTGACATTCCTTGGAGTTCTTCTGGCCATCCGCTTCGGCAAGCGCAAATCCCAGCTTCACAAGTGGGAAAACATCAAGGGTCCGCTCTGGATAGGCATTTTGCTCGGTATCGCGGCTGCCCTTTCCCAATCGGTCGGCTCCCTGATTGCCCGCCCGATAATGGAAACAGGTGTCGATCCGGTCGCAGCATCCAGTGTCAGGGTCGGCGTTGCCGCTCTCGGCCTCGTTGTCCTGATGCGATTGCCGTTTGGATGGGTTAAACCGGCAGGCCACTTCTCCTTACCCATTGTCGGCATCATCGCCATCTCCGGTTTTCTCGGAATGGGCCTTGGCATGACTTTGATCCTGTTCGCCCTGACCGGCGGCGAAGTCGGCATTATTGCAACTCTATCAGCCACGACGCCCGCGATCATGCTGCCAATGATGTGGTGGCGCACGAAGGAATTGCCTGCCGTGGGAGCCTGGGTCGGCGCAGGTCTTGTTATCGCGGGAAGCGCGCTCTTGTTTGCGAGCTGATCAGGCGGCGGTCACCTGGGCGCAGTCGATTCCCGTTTGACAACATTTCCAGCGATTGCCTTGTCGTCCGAGGACGTTTTTGTCTCGAAAATCTGATCGACAGCGGAAGCTGCCAGTGCTTCGATCGGCTGGCGTAGTGTCGTCAGGCGCGGCACGACAAGCGAGGCCAGAGTGATGTCATCGAAGCCGGCGACGGAAAGATCGCCTGGAACATCCAGTTTCAGGTCGCGCGCGCAACGCAGAACACCGATAGCCTGCTGATCACTGGCTGCCGCGATTGCCGTCGGCCGTTTCCCGACAGGTGTCTCACTCAGGATCTTCCGGCCGATATCTTCTCCGGAATCGTAGTCGAATTGTCCTTCATGGACGCTCAGTTCGATCGGGTCCTCGGCGGTAGACAGCATCTTAATGCGGGAAACGAACCCCTCCCGGCGGCGGCGGGCAACATCCATCGACAGGGGGCCGGCAATATAGGCAATTCGCCTGTGACCGAGTTCATAAAGGTGATCGGCAATTTTCTGGGAACCGTCATAGTGATCTGTCGCAATCAGTGGATAGGCCCCGAACCGGCGGTCGAGTGAGACGACCGGCACATCGGCTGTATCCAGGTCGCTGCCATCGGACGTTGACACGACGATCACTCCGCACACGGCGCGATCAAGCAGCGCAGCGATCTGTGTCTTCTCCGTTTCCACATCATCGTGTGAATTGGCCAGCATGACGGAATGACTCCGCTTTGCTGCTTCCATTTCGATGTTCTTGGCAAGTTGTGCAAAAAACGGGTTGGTTATGTCCGGGACGACAAGACCGATCACATCAATGCTGTTTGTGCGCAGCGCCCGGGCCGCCAGGTTGGGCTTGTACTCAAGCTCCTTCATGGCCGCTTGAACGCGCAGCTGAAGTGGTTGCTTCACTGTGTCGTTCTTGGCAAGAACGCGCGAAACAGTACCAACGGACACCCCGGCTTTCCTGGCGACGTCTTTGATTGTTGGCATTTCCGGCGTTGCTCCCCTGACCCTTCCTCAGCTCTTGAACCATTCCTGCGCCCGCCAATCAAGCGCTGCCTTAATTTCAGGCGAAGACAGGGGTGTGAAACTCTTCCAGCTCCGACAGTGTCGGCAGGGAATCCGAAGCTCCTTTTCGTGTGGTCGCCAGGGCGGCTGCACGCATGGCAAAGGCGACCGCTTCATCCATCGGATTTCCCTTGGCCAGCTGCGTCGCCAGCGCACCATTGAAACAATCGCCCGCAGCAACGGTATCGATGCTTTGGACATCAAGCGCGGGCAGGACACCGCTAGTGCCGTCAAACGACCATGCGGCGCCTTTCTCTCCCATCGTGACGATGACACCCCGCAATCCCAATCCCCGCAAGGTCTGGGCTGCCTGTTGTGCCTCTGTCAGGGTGGTTGGCTGATTGCCAACCAGAATTCCCGCCTCTTGCGCGTTCGGTGTCAGAATGTCAAAGCACGCAAAGACCTTTCGGTCCCAGGCCGGTGCTGGCGCAGGAGCCGGATCCATGACCACCAGGCGGCCGGCTTCACGCGCCAGCCGCGCAGCTTCCAGCGATGCAGGCAGACCGATCTCATTTTGCAGCAGGACGACGTCACTGTTGCGGATAGCTTCCGCGTGGAAGGCAATGAGCACCGAGGACGCAGCACTGTTTGCGCCACTGGAAAGACGGATCATGTTGTCACCGTCCGGACCGACATCGATGAAGGCGAGGCCAGTTGTTACATCGGGCACTTCGTCAACACGCACCTGGACCCCCGAATTCCGGAGATGCTCCTTCGCTTCCTGACCGAACCCATCGCTGCCAACGGCACCGATCAACGTCACATTTGCTCCAAGCCGCGAGGCAGCAACCGCCTGGTTTGCGCCTTTGCCGCCAAGGGACGAGGAGGTTTCGCGAACCTTGATGGTTTCTCCGATTTCCGGCCAGCGGTCGAGATAGCTGATCAGGTCTATATTTATGCTGCCGACGACTGTTACAGAATTCAAAACGGCACTCCGCTGATCAGAATAATGTTGGCGTAAGGCGTAACTTCACCGGTTCGGATAACTGCACGAGCCGTCGTGGAGCGGCGCTTGAAATCCGTATGTGACAGCTTCGCGACATCTATCGTCTTGTCCGTCTCGGAAGACCAGAGGTCGACTTCACATTGCATCATGGCCGACACCTCTGTGGAGGCTTCCTCAGCCCAGATCGCGCCTTCGATCACGAGCTCGGAGCGCAACGCCCGAAGCAGATCGCGAAATCCGGGGATACCGGGGGAGACCGCAAGATCAAGGACCCTCACACCTGCCGGCACCGGTAGTCCGGCGTCGGCAATGATAATTTCATCCAGATGCCCGAGAGAGGCTACCAGCTCGCTGAGATGACGGTTCAAAAGCGGTGTGCGTTTCATCTGGCTGCGTACTTTGCGCGATAGTAATCGAGAACAACGGCGACAATGATGACAACACCCGTGATCATCTGGCGCATGAAGTCGCTCAGGCCGATCAGGATCAGGCCATTTGCCAGAACTCCGATGATGAAGGCACCCAGCAGGGTTCCAATCACGGAACCACGGCCACCGCTCAAGCTGGTGCCACCAATGATGACCGCGGCAATCGCATTGAGCTCGAAACCAATGCCTGCTATCGGACTGGAGATGTTGAGACGCGCCATGTAGACAATCGCCGCAATGCCTGCAGTCAGGCCACAGATCGTGAACGCGGCAACCTTGTACCAATAGACGGAATGCCCCGCGAGACGGACGGCTTCCTCATTGTTGCCGATGCCGTAAAGCAGACGCCCGAACACCGTGAAATTAAGGACGAACCAGGCAATAAAGACCAGGAGCAACGCCACCAGAAACACGACCGGCACGCCATAGATCATTGCGGATCCGAATTCCTCAAAGGCAAAGGGAAACGAATAGATCGTTTGCGCATCGGAGACCTGAAGCGCCGCACCGCGCGCAATGTTCAACATGCCGAGCGTGATGATGAAGGACGGAAGTGACCAGTAAGCACTGATCACACCGTTCAACAGGCCGCACGCAACACCGGTCAGGGTGGCGGCAACGATGGCGAGTGCAATCGCCTCTGCCGGGCCGAAGCCTGGCAACGTGATTGCCTTGCCTGCGACGACCGCGGCAAACGCCATCACCGACCCGACCGATAGGTCGATCCCGCCGATGAGAATGACAAATGTCATGCCGACCGCAAGCACAAGATTGATGGTGATCTGGGTCAGAATGTTTGTGATGTTGTTCGGGGTTAGAAAATGTTCGGTGAAGACCGAGAAAAAGAGAATGAGTGCCAGAAGGGCAAGACCGATACCGGCGTTCTGAAGTGCGGCGCGCACGGAAAACCGTGCGGGCTTCTGCACATTTTCTGATAGGGTTTGTGTCGTCATTACTTCGGTCCTCCAGCCTGCCGGGACTGCCCGTAAGCCAGTTTCAGGATGTTTTCCTCTGAGAAATCGGAGCGTTTCAGCTCGCCCTGGATTTCGTGTTCTGCAAGCACGAGGATGCGGTCGGCCAGCGTCATCAGTTCGGGCATTTCGGAAGACACAACCAGCAGCGCGACGCCTTCGCGCGCCAACTCGTTCAAAATGGCATAGATCTCCGCTTTCGCACCGACATCGACCCCACGGGTCGGCTCATCGAGAAGCAGAACCTTCGGATTGCGCGCCAGCCACTTGGCAAGAACGACCTTTTGCTGGTTGCCACCCGAAAGGCTGGAAACAGGGTCGGAAATCCTGCCGTATTTGAGCTTCAGCCGTGCACCGCTATCGCGCGACCGCCGATTTTCTTCCGAAAATTGAAGCAGACCGGATTTCGACACGGCCCGCATATTCGCCAGGGAAACATTGGCGGCAATCGGCATGTCCAGGATCAGGCCTTCATCTTTCCTGTCCTCGGTTACGAAACCAATCCCGGCAGCAATGGCATCCCGGGGTCCGGTGAAACGGACTTCCTTGCCGTCCTGCAGAATGCGTCCCGACTGCAAGGGGTCTATTCCGAAAACGCCGCGAAGAATTTCGGTACGGCCAGCCCCGACAAGACCCGCGATTCCAACGATTTCACCGTAGCGCAGATCCAGGGAAACCCCATTTTCCTTGGGATTGGCGGCTGTACGCAGATTATCAAGACTGAGGGCAATCTCGCCCGGTTCCCTTGAGGGATCCGGCTCGTTTGTGCTTGCCGCCAGTTGACGGCCGACCATTTTCTGGACCACGCCGTCGGGTGTCGTGCTCGAAATAAGGTCCGTGGCAATGGAAACGCCATTCCTGAACACCGTGACCCGGTCACAGATGGCAAACACCTCTTCCAGGTGATGGGAGACGAAGACAACGGTAACGCCTTCCGCCTTGATCGAAGCAACGATGTCGAACAGGCGTTTGGTTTCCCGTTCGGTTAGAGTTGCCGTCGGTTCATCCAGGATCAGAATACGGCTCTTGCTTTGAAGGGCTCGCGAGATTTCGACAAGTTGCCGGTGGGCAATGCCGAGCGAGCTGACCGGTGCCTTCACATCGATATCGGTCAGGCCGATTGCGTCGAGAGCCTGTCGCGCCC
>NZ_JAILWL010000111.1 GCF_025698965.1 Roseibium sp. | reverse complement strand
GGACGAGCATCCAGCCGAGGAGCAGGACGACGGCCGGCGCCATCATGATGCGCGCAGCGGAGCGCGAATGCTGGGTAGCCATGGACACACCTTCTCTGTTGACGGTCTTGCCGACACAAAGGATGAAAGCAAAATTGAAAAGGAAGAGGGCGGAGCAAGCTCCGCCCTCAAGTCGGGGAGGAAACCCTTAGTAACCCGCAGCTTCCATTTCTTCAGCCACCAAAGATTGCGCTTTCTCCAGTGCCGCTTCGGGAGACTGACTACCGGCCACCATCGCGGAAAACTCCTGCCCGGCGGATGTTCCGATACCTGCCCATTCCGGGATCGCGACATATTGAATGCCGACATAGGGAACCGGATCTACAGTAGGATTGTTCGGATCGGCGGCGTTGATGCTGTCCAGTGTCATCTTCGCGAAAGGCACCTTCTGGTATTCCGCGTTTTCGTACAAAGATGTCCGGCTTCCCGGCGGCACATTTGCCCAGCCCTCTGCGCCACCAGTTCCAGGTATTCCTTGGACGTTGCCCAATTGATGAACTCCTTAGCGGCAGCTTCCTTTTGTGTGCCGGCCGGAATTGCGAGCGCCCAGGCCCACAGCCAGTTGGCGCGCTTTTCAACGCCTTCCTTGTTCGGAGCGAGTGCAAAACCAACATCGTTCGCAACCATGGAGTCATCGGGATTGGTCACGAACGACGCGGCGACAGTCGCATCGATCCACATGCCGCACTTACCCCGTTGAAACAGAGCCAGGTTCTCGTTGAACCCATTTGTGGCGGCGCCCGGAGGTCCATAATTCTGGATCAAGTCATTATAGAAATTGACCGCTTCCGCCCATTCAGGACTGTCGAGCTGTGGCTTCCAGTTTTCGTCAAACCAACGCGCTCCGAATGAGTTCGCAACGGTGGTGATGAAAGCCATGTTCTCACCCCAGCCTGCCTTGCCGCGCATACAGATGCCGAAGACTTCCTCATCCTTGTCGGTCATCGCCTCCGCAGCTTTGGCAATGAAGCTCCAGGTCGGAGCATCAGGCATTTCCAGCCCTGCCTTTTCCATCAGGTCGGTGCGGTACATAACCATCGAAGACTCGCCATAGAAAGGCGCTGCATAAAGATTGTCCTCGTGGCTCAAGCCTGCCCGCATGGCCGGCAGAATGTCATCGATGTCATATTCGGCCGGAAGATCCTGTAGTGAGACCAGCCAGCCATTGGATGCCCAGATAGGTGTTTCGTACATGCCGATGGTCATGATGTCGAACTGACCACCCTTTGCGGCGATGTCCTGCGTGACGCGCTGGCGCAAAACATTCTCTTCCAGAGTGACCCACTCGACATCGTGGCCGGTCTTGAGGGTGAAATCCCTCGTCAGGCCCTGCATGCGGATCATGTCACCATTGTTGACCGTGGCAATGGTGATGGTTTCTGCAGACACAGATGTGCCAAACGCGGAAATGATCGTGAGCGCCGAAGCCGCACGAAGCGCGGTTTTTAAAGACATCCGGTTTCCTCCCTTACATGGATGATGCAGGAAGAAACTAGATTGATTTATTTGTGCGCGTCAAGTTTAAATTTTTCGCGCGTAAACTTTTAAGCTGACGCGCGGAGAATTAATCGCGAGGGAAACAACGTTTCCGTTCGAGATTGAAACCTGCCACCTGCCTCAATCAGGTCACTGAGCGTGTTGAATGCACAGCTAGCGACCGAGTCATAATCGTGGGCGGCAGTCGTTAGTGACGGACAGGTGTAACGCGAAAAGGGATGATCATCGTGCGAGGCCACACGCAGCGCACATCCTTCACCCCGGCCGACCCGCAATCCCTTTTCGTAACAAACCGACAGGAGTCCGATTGCAAGACGGTCGTTGCTGCATAGCACCGCAGAAGTCGGGAACCCGCCATCTTCAATCACCTGAAGAGCTCCCTGGCGGCCAATCTCTTCCAGCGGCCAACCCTCTCCATCGATCTTGATGACATTCGGCTCAAGACCGGATCGCTCCATCATTTCCAGATAGGCGACGCGTCGTTTATTCGCGTTCGGATTGCTGGGCGACCGCATTTCGAAGAACGTCGGTTGTTCACCGATACGCACCAAATACTCTACGGTCTGCTCAACAAAGCTGAAATTGTCAGAACCTACAAAGGCTTCTCCCAAGCCTTCAATATTGCTGTCGAACAAAACCGTCGGCACTTCCGAGCAAAATCTCTCTATCGTCTTCTTGTCCGAGGCTCGCCCCAGTGGCGCAAAAAGAACACCGGCTGGTTTGAGCGACCGCAGACTGTCGAGAATATCGTTCTCAAGACTCTGCTCGCCGTGAGCGCTGAAGAGCGACGGCCGGAACCCGTTACCGATACAGCGCTGTTCGATTTGCCGCGCAATTTCGGCAAAGTACGGATCCGCAAGGTTGGGTACCACTATCCCGATATTCCTCGTCATACGCCGGTTCTGGTTCATGGCGAAGATATTGGGGCGAAAATCATACTGCTCGAGCGCTGCTTCAATGCGTTGACGCGTCGTTGCTCTCACGCTGTTCGGGTCATTAAAAAACTTCGAGAGTGTCGGTCGCGAAATACCACTTGCAGCAGCAAATTCGTCCATATTCTTAAGTCTGCGTCCGCTCATTTCCTCTCCAAAGTCATTCCAGCGAAACCTTATTCGGCTTCGTCAAAACCTTACGCGCGTAATATACGTCGCAAATTATGTGGTTGCTGCTGCTGCGGTCAAGTATGCCCGGAACGGCCAGGACGACCGACCTGCAATTGAGATACGTCGACGGGATCTATTCGCAAAAGACTAAAGTCTGTTTTCGGGTATCCTCAACCAAGATCGGAACCGCTGGCGCCCGCGCGCATTTTCTCAATATCCGGAAGTCTGGCTCGGACTGATGCCCACTAGCTCGGGCCTCGCAGGTATAGTCTCAAGACACCGCGTTTCAGTTAACTGAACAGGGGTGCATAAGACCGGTCGCGCACGGATTTTAGATGCGTTCTCATCGCCTCTGCCGCCCGTTCGGCATCCCTGTCGACTATCGCCGCATAGATATCGTCATGTTCTGCAAAACTCTGATGATCCTTGGGCGGCAAACGGGTCGCCCGCAATTGGCCCCAGACTGTCGACCTGCGCACCGTGTTCAACGTTTCAAACAGACTGATAAGCAGTTTGTTACAGGTTGCTGCCGCGATTGCCTGATGAAAATTGTTGTCCCAGGATTCATAAACGCGCCAATCCTTGGCAGATCGGCAAAGACGGATACACCGTCGCATTTCGGTAAAATTTGCAGCTGTTCCGTGTAGCGCTGCGAGCTTTGCCATCTGCGGCTCCATTGCCATGCGCGCTTCGATGACTTCCGTGGGTCGGCATTTTTCGCAAAGAAACTCCACTTCGCCGAGATTCAAAACCGGTCGCGGGCCAAAAAAAGTGCCTCGTCCGACATGCCGCCAGATCTGTCCTTCGGATTCCAGCTGCGCCAATGCCTTGCGAAGCTTGCCACGTGACAGACCCAATTCCTCACAAAGTTCACGCTCGGGCGGCAACCTTTCATTGAGCGCTATTTCCTTGTCGCGCAAGAAAGTTCTGAGCGATTCCAACTCTCTTGCAGCTTCCTCGGTCCTCTGTACCATTTCAAACCATTTTCATAATTGGGTTAAAAAACAGGGTTCTTCAGCCCCGGCGTTCATGTTTTCATCAATACATAAACACTAATCGTTCGCTGTTCCAAGTAGTTGTCACGCTGTTTTGACCAATGTCGAAATGGTTCAGGCAACTGAACCAAAACGCGCAACCAAATCGAAAAGATCAGGCGCTGGAGAAGAGCGAGGCGAATACTCTGTAGGGGAGATGAACAATGCGCTTGGCGAGTTTCAGGTGCGGTCAGGACAACCACGTCGGTGTATTCATCAATTCAGGTGAATTGCTTGATCTGACCGTGGCTGTCGATTTTGCGCGCAAAGCCGGCGTCGTTGACCCATCCCTTCAAGCGGTCGACAAAATGATCGATCTGATAGGCGCTGGTCCCGATTATCTGAACGCCTGCAAAACGCTGCTCGGTGATGGTCTCGGCGCTGTGGCGTCTGCCATTCGAGCTGTCTCCGATGTTGAGCTCTTGGCCCCTATCCCGCGGCCGTCCAAGAATGTTTTTTGCGTCGGCAGCAACTATCGGGCCCATGTGACCGAAGCCAGCCGCGCACAGGCAAAGAAGGACGAAGCGCCGAAACTGCCGGTGTTCTTCACCAAACCACCGACGGCTGTAGTGGGTCCTGAAGGCCTGGTCCGCCTCGACCCGGCCGTGTCCGACAAGATGGATTATGAGGTGGAACTCGGCGTTGTCATCGGCAAACCGGGTCGTAACATTCAAAAGGCCGATGCCATTGATCACATATTCGGCTTCACCATCATCAACGATGTCACCGCGCGCGATCTTCAGCGCGCGCATGGCGGTCAGTTTCTGAAGGGCAAGGGGCTGGACACCACCTGTCCCATGGGCCCCTGCATCGTCACCATTGATGAGTTGCCGAATTTCGAAGACCTCGGAATTTCACTGAAAGTGAACGGGGAATTACGTCAGGATGGCAATACCGGGAACATGATATTCCCGATTTCCCGCCTGCTGGAATCCTTGTCAGAAGGTCTGACCCTTGAGCCAGGTGACATCCTCGCGACCGGCACGCCATCGGGCGTCGGTTATGCGATGGATCCCCCGGTATTCCTGAAAGATGGCGACGAAATTACCTGCGAAATCGAAGGGATCGGGAAACTGACCAACTTCGTTCGCAGCGCGAAATCAGAGGCTGCCGCAGCATAAACGTCAAGAAAAGAATTGCGCGGCTCTGAGGTGAATGACTTAGGGAGGAAAAAGTCATGAAATTGCAATTTATCAAACGAATGGCGATACTATCCGGCCTGGCTTTGACGGCCGGCCTGATGGGTCCGGTTGGCGCGGCTGCCCAGGACAAAGGCTCCATGACGGTAGCTTTCGGTGATGTGCCCGGCGGCGAAATGACCAACTTCATGATCGCCGTCGCACGTGCTCAGGAGCGCGGTGTCAACGTCGAGACTGTTTTCCTGAAATCAGAAGACCTTGCAGCCCAGGCCATCGTTAGCGGCGATGCCGATATCGGTGTTGGCACACCCTATGGCTTGATTCAGCGGGTGAACGCACCGATCCGCATGTTCTATCAGCTCTCGATGCTGCGCTTCTATCCCGTTGTAAACGGTGAGAAATACAAGGCCTGGACAGATCTCGACGGCGCGTCTGTCGCAGTTCACGGCCGAGGTTCCGGAACCGAGGCGATCATGCAGTGGATGGCCAAGGAGAATGGCGTTGAATACGGCGACATCAGCTATGTGCCTGGATCAGGTGTGCGCGCTGGTGCTTTGCTGCAGGACCGGATTGACGTTTCAATCGTCGACTACGAGCGCAAGCGTCTTTTGGAGCGCGAGGCTCCGGACAAGTTTGTGTTCCTGGAAATGCCGGACATAAAAGCGACCGATGAGGCCCTTTACGCGAATACGAACTGGCTTCAACAGGAAGAAGAAGCGGTCGCAATTCTCGTCGAGGAGCTGATCCGCACCTGGCGTGAAATCAACGAAGATCCGTCCGCAGTTGTTCGTCTGCGGGAGCAGTATAATGTCCTGCCGGATATTGAGGCGGTTGAAGTGGAAGAACTGCTTCCTGCTTTCGAGCAAGGGGTATCCATCGATCTTTACCCAAGCAATGGCGGTACTGCTGCCTCGGTTGCCGAAGACTTCAACTTCTTTACGACATCCGGTTCCCTGGAAGGCGATCCGGCCGACCTGAAGGTTGAAGACTTCTGGTATCTCGGTCCTGTCACCAACGCAGCGGCAAAACTCGACCAGAATTAAGCCAGATATGGCGGCGGACAATTTCGGTTTCCCGCCGCCATCATCCCACGCAATCAAATTCAGAGGTCTCCCGATTATCATGAAAGCGAGTCCCGACTCTTCAGATGGTGCGGTTGGCACCCTCACTGGCATGGGCGTCCAGCCAGCCGGGTTTCATTTTCGATTTTCCGAGCTTCAACTTCGATTGCTTTCAATCGTGGTTTTCTTTGCCGCTTGGCAAATCGCCGGACTTGTGCCGATCAGCCCCGCCTTTCCCACTTTCAGCGCCACTATGGTGGCAATGTTTGACATGACCCTGGATGGCAGTCTGCTGGCCGCCTATGTGGAAACGCTCAAACCCCTCGTTCTGGGGGTTGGCATTTCGGCAGTCTTCGGAGTTGCGATCGGAGTGTCGATGGGTCTTTACAAAAGCTCACGCTGGCTCTGGGAACCGATTTTCGTTGTCCTGCAGGCGTCCCCGGTCGCCGCCCTGATCCCGCTCATTACCTATGCCTACGGAATTGGTCTTACCGCCAAAACGGTGGCCGTGATCATTCTGGCGTCTCCGATCATTGTCCTGAACACTTACAAGGCGGTCGGCAATGCCAGCCCCGTCCTTATTCAGATGTGCCGCTCTTTTCAGGGAACCCGACTGCAGGAAATCTGGAAAGTCATCATACCCAATGCGGCTCCGGTGATATTCGCCGGTCTCAGGCTGGGGGTTGCCGCCGGCTTCATCGGTGTGATCCTGGCCGAACTTCTGATTACTCCCACCGGCGTAGGTGACATCATCTCCTACAACCGTTCCATCGCGAATTACCCGGCAATGTACGCCGCGGTTCTTTCGATCATCGTCTTCTCGGCAGTGATGGTGAGTCTGCTGGAAAAGGCTGAAGTCAGATACTTCCGCCCCGAAAAGAAACGAGGTCACTAATGAACAAGGCCGTTCATCAGCCGCTTGTTGACGAGGCTGCACCTGCAAATCCCGACGCCAATATCGTGGCGGTCCGAGGTATTACGAAATACTACGGGTCAGACGTTCATGCTCTGGACAACGTCAACCTGGATTTCCCCACGGGTCAGATGACAACCCTTTTGGGTCCATCGGGCTGCGGAAAAACAACCCTTTTGAAGATTATCGCCGGATTGCTGGATGCATCGGCCGGAGAGGTATTCGTCAAGGGTCAAGTGGTAACAGGTACCGGTCCGGAACGCGCTTTCGTCTTCCAGGACTTTGCGCTTTTGCCCTGGGCAAGCGTGATCCGGAATGTCGCATTCGGTCTGGAACTGACCGGAACACCGCTGAAAGAGCGTGAGGACATCGCCCGCACCTATATCGAAAAAGTCGGATTGGCGGGATTTGAGGACAAATACCCTCACGAATTGTCAGGTGGAATGCGTCAACGCGTCGGCCTGGCACGCGCCCTTGCCGTCGATGCGGATGTTCTGCTGATGGATGAGCCGTTCTCGGCCGTCGACGAACAGAATCGACGCAAGTTCCAGGAAGACCTGTTGCGCCTGCTTTCGGTCGACAACAAGACCGTGATTTTCGTGACGCACTCTATCGAGGAAGCCGTCTACGTCTCGGATCAAATCGTTCTCCTGTCTCCGAGGCCCGGGCGCATCCATTCGATCATCCGGCCTGAACTGGACCGTTCGGAAAGCCCCGACGACATTCGCAGAGACAAGGTCTATCTCGACACGGTCGAGGAGATCTGGAGCAACATTCGAAAGTATCTGGAGTGAAGCCAAGCCATGGAAGCAAAAAGTATCAACATCCCTCCGGTGTTCTCGCTCCTGATCTGGATCGGGCTGTGGGAAATCGTCGGGCGGCTGGATCTGGCATTCATCCTGCCTCCCTTTTCAGACGTTATCCGCGAAATGACAGTCCTGATCGTCAGGCCCGACTTTCTGGCGGCAGCCTGGCAAACCCTGCAGGCCTTTGCGATCGGCATGTTCTTCGCCATTACCGGTGGCATCGCGCTCGGATTTATCATGGGAACCAGCAAGACCGCCAATGGTGTGCTGGGCATGTGGGTCAATATCCTGGCCAGTGCGCCATTGTCGTCGCTCGTACCGGTACTGATGCTGTTGTTCGGTCTCGGGCAACTGACGGTCATCATAATTGTCGCGCTGTTTTCGATCTGGATCATCACGCTCGACACCTATGCCGGAGTACTTCATACCCCGACATCGCTCAAGGAAATGGGCAGGTCGTTCGGCGCTAGCAGATGGCAAATGCTGAGCAAGATCCTGTTCTGGTCGGCGCTGCCGGAAATTCTCGCAGGTGTGCGACTTGGACTGATCCGTGCCGTCAAGGGCATTGTCATCGGGCAGCTTCTCTTGTCCGTTGTCGCGCTTGGCCGGATGTTCCGAACCTTCTCGGACAATTTCCAGTTCAAGGAATTCTGGGCGTTGACACTGATCCTGTTCGTGTTCGCACTGCTGTTTTCCACGCTGATCGGCGTCTTTGAGAAAAAGGTTGAATATTATGCAGGTACCCGGACCTGACGCTGCAACGGGGAGCCGGCGCGCGTGACACAGGAAGCGACAAAATATCGGGCACAGGACCTGACCGAATTTCTTGCCTCTGCTTTTCGGGCGCTGGATGTGCCCGGACACGACGCGGAAAAGGTCGCCCGACTGATGACGCAGGCGGACCTTCTGGGTTACGACACGCACGGCTCCTTCCGGCTCCGGCAATATGTGAACAGGTTACGAGACGGCGGCAACAACTCGCGCCCTGACATCAAGGTCATTGCCGACACCGACGCAACTGCAGTCGTCGATGGCGACAACGGCCTGGGGCACCTCGCAATGAGCCGTGCCGCGGAACTGGCGATAGAAAAGGCCAGGCAGCACGGAATAGGTTGGATCGGTGTACGCAACAGCAACCACTGCGGGCCGGCTTCGTTATATGTGAACATGCTCGCCGAAGCCGACATGATTGGACTTATGGCAGCTGTCGGTAGTGCAAATCACGTCGCTCCCTTCGGTGGGCTCGACCTGCTTCTGGGCACCAATCCGCTGGCGCTTGCCGTTCCCGCAGGCACGTCTCCACCATTCGTACTGGACATGGCAACGACTGCGGCGGCCGCAGGCAAAATCAAGGTGCTTGCTCAACGCGGAGACCCGATGCCCAAGGGCTGGATGGTCGATCGCCAGGGCGAGCCACTAACCGACCCGAAACGTCAATCGGAAGGTCTGTTGTTGCCGATAGGCGGTGCCAAGGGATACGGACTTGCGCTCGCGATCGGGTTGATTGCCGGTACCTTGAACGGCGCAGCCTTCGGCAAGGACGTTGTGAACTTTACCAAGGAAACGGCAATACCCACCAACACGGGTCAGTTTATTGCGGCAATTTCGATCTCGGCTTTCGCCGACGTCGGGACATTCAAAGCATCGGCCGACCGGATATTTGGTGAAATGCGAAGCTCCGAAACGCTTCCTGGATTTGACCCTGTGCGTATTCCGGGCCAGGAGCGCCCGGAAATACTGGCAACCAGGCAAAGGGAGGGTATTCCGCTTCATCCAAACCTTGTGAAGGTCCTCGCGGAAATTGCCGGTGAACTGGGCATAACAGAACTTAATGCTAACTAGATCGCCGCTTGTACGGCACCCAACAAACGCGCATCTTGATCGGGAAAAGCAAGCACCATGAGTTACGTCTTTCCACCTCGACAACACGCATCATTGCCAATCACAGGATCCCAGGACGTTTTCCCGGTGAACCGCGTTTACTGCGTTGGACGCAATTACGCGGCACACGCCATCGAAATGGGCCACGACCCTGACAAAGAGCCACCGTTCTTCTTTCAGAAAAATCCGGACAATCTGTTGCTCGAGGGGCAGGACTTTCCATATCCATCGAAGAGCAACGATGTGCATCACGAAATCGAACTCGCCGTGGCGTTGAAATCCGGCGGCACGAATATCCCTGTCGAAGAAGCTTCGGACTGCATTTTCGGCTATGCGGTTTCACTCGACATGACCCGCAGAGACCTTCAGGGCCAAATGAAAAAGCTTGGTCGCCCCTGGGAGATCGGCAAGGCTTTCGAGCATTCAGCACCCTGTACTGCAATCGTTCCGGCCGGAGAAATAGGACATCCGAGCGAAGGCCAAATCTGGTTGAAGATCAACGGCGAAATGCGTCAGGAAGGCAACTTGAACCAGCTGATCTGGAAGATCCCCGAAATGATCTCATACCTGTCCGACCTGTTTGAATTGCGCGCAGGCGATGTGATCCTGACCGGCACCCCGTCCGGTGTCGGTCCGGTTCAGCGTGGTGATGACTTGCACGGACATGTCGAAGGGGTCGGCGATCTACACGTCAAGGTGATTTAAGCACCTGACAACCCGACAATCAGCCAACGGTTAAGTGCAGGAAACCTTGTTGGACTTGCAAGGGGCGACGACAAAAAGCCGGTTGCCCGAAAAATGAACACTCATCGGGTGTCCAGCCAGTGCGCCAATGTGGCAGTGGTTGTCTCGGGTTGTTCAAGCGACACGAAATGCCCTGCTCCCTTAATGGAAATCATGTTGCTGTTTGGGATCTTGTCGGCCATTTCTTTCTGAACTTCATAGGAATTTCTCTTGCTGAGTTCCCCGCAGATCACAATCGTCGGACAGGAAATCTGCGACAGAACTCCCATATGTCCCCGATAGGTCAAAACAGCATTTATTTGCCGGACTGCCGCCGTGGCGCCCTGCGCCAACCCCATTTCCATGAAGATCGTCTTGAATGATTGATCTACTTTGGCGTCGGTCGCAAAATAGTTGGGATAGGCATCGTCCAGGTAACCTCCAATGTCACCACTGCCGAGACGTTCGAGACTGCCTCGCAGATGCGCCCGGATATGCTCGGCAACAGGCTTGTAGGTTGTTTCGATCAGAACGAGCCGTTCAACCCGTTCGGGAGCTCGTATTGCAATTTCGATTGCAACATGACCACCCATCGAAAATCCACCAAGGGAAAAACGTGGCGGTGCATGAGCAAGCACAGCGGTCGCCATGTCGCCGATGCTGTCATAGCCCGACAGGTCAGGCACCGATATCGTGGCGCGATGCCCGAGCGCTCCGATCTGGGCAGCATAAATCCTTGCGTCACATAGCAATCCGGGGAGGAGTATCAGCTGGTCCTGCATTGCAAGTCATCCGATGTGTTCGATCTCTTTCCCAAAGCATAGCTCAGATGCGGGCAGTCAGCGGACAAAGTTCGGTTGGAATCCTATCGAACTCGAACGGATGCGAAACCTACTTCGACCGGCGGTCGCTGTACCGCCCGCCCGACCGACCGCGTCGCACATCGTGAACTGTCATGCCGATTGAGCTGCCTTCCGTCATCGAGTTATCCAAGACAGGCTAGCTATCTGCCCGGCCGATCGCGTTGAGGCGGAAAATCGAAATGACGGACATTACTCCTCGCGAAACGCTCGTCCGACCTGCGCCGTGAACGGCTTCGTCAGATAGGAAAGGACTGTCCGTTCGTCCGTTTGAAGAAAAGCTTCTACCGGCATGCCCGGTACGATCTCAAGATCCCCGAGACGCTCAAGCTGCTCAATCGGAGAGGCAATCAGAACGCGGTAAAATGAACCTCCCGTTGCCTCATCAATAACCGCGTCGGCGGACAAGGTCAGGACCGACCCTTCCAATTCCGGTGTCGTTTGCTGGTTAAAGGCAGACAATCTCAGGCGCGCGGACTGATTGACATAGACCTGATCGATCGCGGACGGGTCGACACGGGTTTCGAATACGATGCCGTCACCGGACGGGATTACCTGAAGAATTGCCGCTCCGGGAGAAACCACACCACCGATCGTGACGACCTGCATTTCATGAACGATCCCGTCGACAGGCGCGCGGATATCCACGCGATCAAGCTGCTTGTCGGTCGACAGGATCTGCTGGACCATTTCCTCGATTGAAACCACGGTTTCGCGCAGTTCGGTGACCGCCTCTTCTCGCCTCTGTCGCTCGGCCAACAGAATTTCCAATTCGGTATCACGAATTGAATTGGCAATCCTGGCCAACTCGGCCGCATGTTCACCCAGTTGGCCGATCAAATCGGATCGGCTGCGCTGCATGGACAGCACCTGACTCTTGCGGACATGACCTCGTTCATTGAGCTCGATCATTCCGGCCAATTCTGTTTCCAGCGAAGCCAGTTGATCCTGCTTCGCCCCGACAAGAGCGTTGATCCCGATAATCTGGTTTTTGAACTGACGGATCTTTTCTTCCAGTTGCTCGCGGCGACCGAGATGTACGTCGCGCCGCGAGGTGAAGATAGCCGTCTGACCAAGTCGCACCTTGCCAAGATCCCGTCCCGAAAGCGCGGCAACATCGTCTTCGAAGACGATCGTATCGCTGCCGCCTTGTTCTGCCACCAACCGGTCGCGCAGTGCCGCACTGTTGGCCAGACGGGAGCGGTAGATCTGCAGGTTGGCAAGCAGCTGTGTATCATCAAGACGGATCAAGACGTCGCCGGCCGCGACCCGATCGCCGTCTTTCACCAGTATTTCCTGGACAATTCCGCCGTCCAGATGTTGAACGGTTTTCGGTTTCCCCTGTGCCACGACCTTGCCGACTGCGATCACGGCGCCATTGATCTCGGTGAATTGCGCCCACACCACAGCGCTGGCCAACAGGCACACGCTGGCAAGCACGCCAAGAATTCCCGTCACTCGCAAGCCGGTCTTGACCGTTGGAGTTTGCGCGCGAGGTCTGACTGCAGTCATCGCGTTACACCGCCTGCGCAGTTGCTGGAGGCGCCGCACGCGTTGCCCTTCGCAACACCTCAGCCTTGTCGCCAAAATCGGCTACGCGTCCATCATTCAGCACCATCAGCTTGTTTACGGAAGCAATGGCACTCGGACGGTGCGCCATCACCACCACGGTGCTGCCCGCCTGCCGCATCTGCGCTATAGCCTGTGTCAGGGCTTCATCCCCATCCGCATCGAGATTGGAGTTCGGCTCGTCCAACACCACCAGCTTGGGCATGCCATACAGCGCTCGTGCCAGACCAATGCGCTGTGTCTGGCCACCCGACAGGATCGGCGCGCCATATTCAAGACGCGTGTTATAGCCGTCAGGCAGTTTCAGGATCATTTCATGGACACCCGCCAGCCGCGACGCTGCAATCAGATCATCATCTGAAGCGTTCGGATCAAATCGGACAATGTTGTCGCGAATGGTCCCAGCCAACAGCTCCAGCGTCTGCGGCAGATAGCCTACGAACCGACCGAGAACCTCCGATGTCCATTGATCCAGCGTGGCGCCGTCCAACCGGATTTCTCCGGAATCTGCAGGCCACGCACCAACGAGAAGTCTTGCCAGGGTACTTTTTCCAGATGCGGAAGGACCGATAATTCCCAACGCATCCCCGGGTGCAAGATCAAAGCCAATCTCCTGCACGATAGGCGGGCGTTCCGTACGGTTGATCTGGCCGGGAGCAAATTTTGTCAGTCCCCGAACGGACAGCTGGCCCACTGGGTCGGGTAACTCCACACGTTGTGCGGTCCCGCCGCTGCCTTCCATCGACACCTTCAACCGCTTGTGGGCTTCGCGCGCGCGCACCACGTTTCGCCATTGACCGATCACCTGGTCAACCGGCGCCAGAGCGCGCCCTGCAATGATTGAAGTCGCGACGATCATACCGGGCGAAATTTCCTGCTTCAGAGCCAGGTAACCGCCAAGGGCGAGCAGTGCCGATTGAAGCAGCAACCTGAAGGCCTTCGAAAAAGCAGTATAGATTTCCGTCCGTTCACTGGCGGTTTGACCGGTCGCAAGACCCGCCGTGTGCATGTCCTTCCAATAGCGGCTCAGTTTGTCGGCCATACCCAGCGGTATCAAGGCGTTGCCATTTCGATGTACCTGGTCCGTGAAATAGCTTTCGGCGCTGTCCATGCTCATCGCCTGGGCAAAGCGACGCTGGGTCGCGAACTGGTTGGCCAACGCCATGATAGTGACCACAACTGCTCCGCCAAGAGCCAGCAGGCCAAGCCAGGTATGAATGAAAAAGATGATCGCCAGGAACAACGGGATCCAGGGTATGTCGAAGAAGCCGGTCATTGCAGGGCTGGACAGAAAGCCTCTGACGGTCGCCAGGTCGTTAAGCGGCCGCGGCATCGTGCCATGAGCGGTCATACCTGAGCGCAGCCAGACATCAAACCCGGCCGTTCCGGCGAGCTGGTCCAGTCGAAACGCCGCCCTCGATAACATCCGGTTTCTAAGCAGATCGTAGAGGCCCAGGAAGAAATAGGCGGCCACGACGATCACGAACAACCCTTGCAGCGTGGCAACGGACCCGCTGGACAGAACCCGGTCATAGAGCTGAAGCATGAACATGGGACCGGTCAACATCAACAGGTTCACGGCCACACTGAACAGCCCCACAACAACAAGCGTGGGATACAGGCGCCGAAGCGCCAGTAAATAGGCATTCTGATCCTGATTTACGATTGATTTCATTGGCTTTTTTGATCAACAACAACTTAGTAGAACGTGAACTTGTCCTCGTCCAGGGACGCCAGGCGCGTACCGGACAGGAACAATTCGTCGCCATTCCCAAAGTCGAAGAGAACACCCCCACCTGTGTTGCGGCCGTATTGCATGAGATCAGCAAAGCTCTCGACGCCATTCACCGACAGAGCAACCTCATCGCCTGCGATGTAACTGCGTCGGAAGCTGCCATAGAGCACGTCCTGGCCGTCTCCGGTTTCGTAGTAGAAAGTGTCTCTGCCACGACCACCAAACAGGATGTCGTTACCTGCCCCGCCATGCAGCCGGTCACGGCCGCCATTGCCGAACAGCACATCGTCACCCTCACCACCTTCCAGATCGTCGGCTCCGCGCCCGCCAAACAGGATGTCGTTGCCGCTGCCTCCCAGAATGTGATCATTGCCGGACCCACCGAACAGGATGTCAGTGCCGCCGCCGCCGTCGATATAGTCATCGCCTGAGCCACCGAATTCGACATCCGAGCCATCATCACCAACGATGACATCGTCAT